>NZ_CFETID010000014.1:0-91489 GCF_983967925.1 Croceicoccus sp.
TAGGTGTTGCGGACCATGAACTCCTTGAGGATGTCGTTCTGGATGGTCCCGGTCAGCTGGTCGGGGCTGACGCCCTGTTCTTCCGCCGCAATGATATAAAACGCCAGGCAGGGGATCACCGCGCCGTTCATCGTCATCGACACGCTCATCTGGTCGAGCGGGATCTGGTCGAAAAGGATCTTCATATCCTCGACGCTGTCGATGGCGACGCCCGCCTTGCCGACATCGCCCACGACGCGCGGATGATCGCTGTCATAGCCGCGATGGGTCGCAAGGTCGAAGGCGACCGACAGCCCCTTCTGCCCCGCCGCGAGGTTGCGGCGATAGAACGCGTTCGATTCCTCTGCCGTGGAAAAGCCCGCATATTGCCGGATCGTCCACGGACGGCCCGCATACATCGATGCCTTCACGCCGCGGGTGAACGGGGCGAAGCCGGGCAGACCGGGATCCCAGTCGGTCACATCGGCCTGCGTGTAGAGCGGCTTGACGTCGATCCCCTCGGGCGTGTGCCAAGTGAGGTCGCGGCCCTTCACCTCCTTGTCGGCAAGGGCTTTCCAGTCGTTCAGGGTCTTGTCGGTCATGTCGTTCCTCAGCGGCCCTTGAAGGCCGGCTTGCGCTTTTCGCGGAAGGCCTTGACGGCTTCGGCGAAGTCCTCGCTGAAACCGGCCTCGCGCTGGTTGCGCGCTTCTTCCGCGAGTGTTTCGGTGAATTGATGGTCCAGCGCATGGGCGACCTGCTTGCGGATCATGCCCAGCGCCTTGCTCGGCCCCGCCGCCAGCCTTGTGGCCAGTGCCTGCGCTTCGGCCAGCGATGTGCCGTCGTCGACCACGCGGGCGATCATGCCCATGGCCTTGGCGTCCTCTGCCGGAATCTTCTCGCCCAGCAGCGCCAGTTCCAGCGCGCGGGCGCGGCCGACCGAGCGCGCGACCATCCATGTCGCTCCCGCATCGGGGACGAGGCCGATATTGGCAAAGGCCAGCAGGAAATAGGCGGAGCGTTCGGCGATCACCACATCGCCCGACAGCGCGAAGCCCATGCCCGCACCCACGGCCGGCCCGTTGACCGCCACCACGAACGGGACCGGCAGGTCTGCAATCGCGCGGGCCAGCGGGTTATAGGATTTCTCGATCTCTTCGCTGAGGTCCGGGGACAGCCCATCCTTGCCGTCGCCCTGCAGATCGGCGCCAGAGGAGAATGCCCTGCCCTCTCCCGTCAGCACGATGGCGCGGGCGCCCTGCTGGACAGCGGCGACCATCGCTTCGCGCAGTTCCACGACCAACGTCGAGGTCAGCGCGTTCATACGGTGATCGCGCGTGATCGTCAGCGTGACCACATCGCCATCGCGTTCGGTCCTGAGAACGTCAGACATCAGTGCGCCTCCTTCGGTGTTTCCATGATTTCGGTCAGCATGCCCATCATGTCCTTGGGATGCACGAAGAAGATCGGGGTTCCGTGCGCCCCGATCCGCGTTGGGCCAAGGATGCGCTTGCCGATCCCTTCGAAATAGGCGCGCGCCTCGGCGATGTCGGGCACTTCGAAACAGACGTGGTGCTGCCCGCCCAGCGGGTTCTTGGCAATGAAACCGGCCACAGGCGAGTTTTCGTCCAGCGGCGACAGCAATTCGACCTGCGTACCCTCGGTCCCCTGCTCGCCGGGCGTGTGGACGAAGCAGACCTTCACGCCCTGCTCGGGCATGTCGAACGGCTCGGTCACGACGGACGCGCCCATGACATCGCGGTAATGCGCGATGGCGGCGTCCATGTCCGGAACGGCGTAGCCGAGGTGGTTCATCCTGCCCAATTTCATCGTTCAGCTCTCGATTATCGGTTCGATGGTCAGTGCGCTTTTCAGGCTGTTGGCGATGATGCAGCTCTTGTGCGCGCGGTGGTGAAGCTTCTCAATCTCATCTCCGCTCGGTCGCTTGTCGCCGGTGAACACGGCTCTGGGCCGCATGATGATCGCCGAGACCCACGGATCACCCGTCTCGTTCTTCTCGACCTTGCCTTCGGGGTTATCCTCATAGCTTGTCATCGTGAACCCTGCTTTCGCCGCATAGGCGAGGAAATAGAGCATGTGGCAACTGGCCGCCGATGCCAGCAGCGCCTCTTCCGGATCGACCGCGCTTTCATCGATGAGCGCGGCAGGAAGATAGCCCGGGGCCGCGCTGCCGGGAACCGACAGCCCTCCGTCAAAGCTCCAGCTGTGGGCCCGGCTGTATGTGTTGCTCGGGAAATCCTCCCCTTCGGAAATCTCCCAGCGTACCTTCGCGGTATGGTCGGCCATCGCACATTCCTCCCTTACAACGGAATATTGTCGTGCTTCTTCCAGGGATTCTCCAGCTCCTTATTGCGCAGCTTGCGCAGGCCCAGTGCGATGCGGCGGCGGGTGGAATGGGGCATGATAACCTCGTCGATGAAGCCCTTCGACGCGGCGACGAACGGATTGGCGAAGCGGTCCTCGTATTCCTTGGTCTTGGCTGCGATCTTTTCCGGATCGTCGCGGTCCTGGCGGAAGATGATCTCCACCGCGCCCTTCGCGCCCATCACCGCGATCTCGGCGGTGGGCCAGGCGTAGTTGAGGTCGCCGCGCAGATGCTTTGACGCCATGACGTCATAGGCCCCGCCATAGGCCTTGCGGGTAATGACGGTGATCTTGGGCACGGTCGCCTCGGCATAGGCGAACAGCAGTTTCGCACCGTGCTTGATGATGCCGTTATGCTCCTGGTCGGTGCCGGGCAGGAAGCCGGGAACATCGACGAAGGTCAGGATCGGAATGCCGAACGCATCGCAGAACCGCACGAAACGCGCCGCCTTTTTCGACGAGTTGATGTCGAGCACGCCTGCCAGCACCATCGGCTGGTTCGCGACGACGCCCACGGTGCGCCCCTCGACCCGTCCGAAGCCGCAGATGATATTGCCGGCGTGCTTGGGCTGGATCTCGAAGAAGTCGCCCTCGTCCAGCGTCTTCCTGATGACTTCGTGCATGTCATAGGGCTGGTTGGCCGAGGCGGGGATGATCGTGTCGAGGCCTTCTTCCAGCCGGTCCCACGGGTCGCTGGTGGGACGCTCGGGCAGTTCGTCGCGGTTCGACAGCGGAAGGTAGTCGATGAAATCGCGCGCCTGCAGCAGGGCGACGATGTCGTTTTCGCAGGCCAGATCCGCCACGCTGGTCTTGGTGGTGTGGGTCGATGCACCGCCCAGTTCTTCCTGTGTCACCACCTCGTTCGTGACGGTCTTGACCACTTCGGGGCCGGTCACGAACATGTAGGAGCTGTCCTCCACCATGAAGATGAAATCGGTCATCGCGGGCGAATAGACCGCGCCGCCCGCGCAGGGGCCCATGATCAGCGACAATTGCGGCACCACGCCCGATGCCAGCACGTTGCGCTGGAACACCTCGGCATAGCCGCCCAGCGAGGCGACGCCTTCCTGGATGCGTGCGCCGCCGCTGTCGTTGAGGCCGATGACCGGCGCGCCGACCTTCATGGCGGCGTCCATCACCTTGCAGATCTTCTGCGCGTGGCGTTCGGACAGCGATCCGCCGAACACGGTGAAATCCTGGCTGAAGACATAGACCAGACGGCCATTGATCGTGCCCGAACCGGTGACCACGCCGTCGCCGGGGATGTGGCCCTCGTCCATTCCGAAATCGACGCAGTTGTGTTCGACATACATGTCGAGCTCTTCGAACGAGCCTTCATCGAGCAGCACGTCAAGCCTCTCTCGGGCAGTAAGCTTGCCCTTGGCGTGCTGGGCATCGATGCGTTTCTGGCCGCCCCCCAGATGGGCAGCGGCGCGGCGACGTTCGACTTCGGCGATATTGGCGGACATGCGGACGAGGGCCTCCAGTGTGCTTACGATTGCAGGGACGGCAGGCGCCGCCATCCTTGCCAGACTGCCTATCGCGGGCGGCACTTTGCAAGTCCAATGCGAATTTGCAAAATCTGGCACGCAGGTTTTGCAAAACTTGGGCGCCCCGATTATCAGACGATTATGGACCGCCCACAACGCATCTTTGCCGGCAAGACGCTGCGCGCGCTTCGTTCGCGGCGCGGGATGCGTCAGGCGGAGATGGCCGGGACGCTGGGCATCTCGGTTTCCTATCTGTCGCAGCTTGAGAGCGACGACCGGCCGCTGACGCCTCCGCTGATCGCGGCGCTGACGCGGCATTTCGACCTGCGGCTGGACGATCTGGGCGGCGACAGTTCGGACAAGCGGGCCGAGGCGCTGCGCCGCGCGGCGTCGGACCCGATCTTTGCCGAGCCGCTGGGCGAGGATGCCGCCGCCCGTGCGGTGCGCCAACAGCCGCATCTGGCCGACCGCTTCGTCGCGCTGCACACTGCCTATCGGCAGGCGGGCGAGCGGCTGCAGATGCTGGACGAGGCGCTGGAGTCGGGCGAAACCGCGCAGTCGGGCCGCCTGCCGTGGGAGGAGGTGCGCGACTGGTTTCACGGCGCGGGCAATTACATCGACACGCTGGACCGCGGCGCCGAAGCGCTGGCGGCGCGGATCGCGGGCGATGCGCCTTCTCCGGTCGAGGCGGCGCTGGCGGGTTTTGCCGAAGGGCTTGGCCTGACGATCCGCGAGGGCGAAGCCGGACTGCGCCATTACGACCCTGCGCGGCGGGAATTGACGCTGGACCCGGCGCAGCCTGCGGAGACGCGGCGGTTTCAGCTGGCGTGGCAGCTGGCGGGGATCGCGCTGGCGGACGAGATCGCCTTCGTCACCGACCGGTCGGGGCTGGCCTCTCCGGGTGCGCGGCAATTGCTGCGGATCGGTCTCGGCAATTACGCGGCGGGGGCCTTGCTGATGCCCTATGAGCGGTTTCGCGCCGCCGCGCTGGTCGAGCGGCACGACATCGACCGGCTGCGGCAGCGTTTCGCGGTCAGTTTCGAGCAGGCCTGCCACCGGCTGTCGACGTTGCAGCGGGACGGCGCGCGGGGCATTCCCTTCTTCTTCTGCCGGGTCGACATGGCGGGCAACATCACCAAGCGGCATTCGGCGACGCCCCTGCAGTTCGCGCGGTTCGGCGGGGCCTGCCCGTTGTGGATCGTGCACGAGGCCGTGGCGATACCCGACCGCATATTGACGCAGCTGGCCGAGACGCCCGACGGGGTGCGCTATGTCTCGATGGCCAAGGGGTTGGTGAAGCCTTCCGGCAGCTATGCCCGCCCGCCGCGCCGCTATGCGGTGGCGCTGGGGTGCGAGGCGAAGGATGCCGCCGACTTCATCTATGCCGACGGGCTGGACGTGGCGGCGAAGGGCGCGGCGACCCCGATCGGCATTTCCTGCCGGCTGTGCCCGCGCGAGAATTGCGACCAGCGCGCCTTTCCGCCGGGGGACCGCGCCATCGTGGTCGATCCGGGCGGCCGGGGCGTGGTGCCCTATCGCTTTGGCTAAGCGGACAGACCCCTTCGAAAAGTGACAAAGGTGACAGGTCCTACAGGGGCTGTAACCCCGTGCCGCGCCGCGGAAATGCGCGGCTTTTGGGCCAAAAGTTACACCGCGGAGGGGCGGGGAAAAATCGGACGAGGTCAAGGAGCCGGATCATCGCCGGAATAGCGCGCGGACGGCGTGTAGGACAGCGTAAAGCGCGGGTGCTTCTCCCTCACCGCCACTGCGGAAATCTGGTATCTAGCGCGCTACACGGCGGGTCGCATCGGAGGTGGACGATGGAGCATAGGATGGCTCTGTCCGCGGCGCTGCTGGTTCTGGTCGGCGCGTCTGGCGGCACGGCAAGCGGATCGAACAATACGATCTCACCCGAAACACTGGCGGCGCTTGACCCGACGCGGGCGGGGCGGATCGCCTGCAGGGGGCTCGATGTGTCGGGCGCCACGCTCGAGCAGCGGCTGAAACTGGCCGAGGCGATGGGGCCGGACAACGCTTCGGGCACCATGGGGCTCTATCCCGGCCTGATGGCGACCGATCTGCCGCTGGGCGACATGGATCCGCTGGCGCGGCGCTATTTCGAGCAGGGGCTGGCGCTGGCCTATGGCTTCAACCATCGCGCGGCGATCCGGTCGTTCCGCCATGCGCAGCGGGTCGATCCCGATTGCGTGATGTGCTGGTGGGGCGAGGCGATGGCGAACGGGCCCAACATCAATGCGGCCATGAACGACGATCAGAACCGCGCCGCGCTGGCCGCGCTGGACAAGGCGCGCAGCCTGTCCGCCGGGGCCGATCCGATGGTCGCCGCGCTGGTGGAGGCGCAAAGCGCGCGCTATTCCGCCGATGCCGCATCCGACCGCGCGGCGCTGGATGCGGATTATGCCGATGCGATGCTGGGTCTGGCACGGCAGATGCCCGGCAGCCACGATCTGGCGGTGCTGGCGGCCGAAGCGGCGATGAACACCACGCCGTGGAACTATTGGGACCTCGATTCCGGAACCGCCCAGCCCCGCATTGCCGAGGCGGTGGCGCTGATCGAAAAGGTCATGGCGCGCAGCCCGCAGCATCCGCAGGCCTCGCACCTCTATATCCATCTGCAGGAGCTGCCCGAGCCCGAGAAGGCCGAAGCGGCGGCGGACCGGCTGCGCGATACCGGTCCGGCGGCGCTGGGCCATCTGGTCCACATGCCTTCGCATATCTATTACCGGATCGGGCGATATGCGGACTCGCTGGCCGCCAACCGCGCCGCCGTCGCCGCGGACGAGGCCTATCTGGCGCGGGCGAGCGACGACGCGATGGTCCGGTTCGGCTATTACCCGCATAATGTCCATTTCCTGCTGACGTCGGCGCAGATGATGGGCGATGTCGGCACCGTGATGTCGCAGACGGCGCGCCTGCAATCGATTCTGGATGTCGAGACCGGGCGCGAATTGCCGTGGGTGCAGGCGATCTATGCCGCGCCTTATTTCGCGCAGGCGCAATACGGGTCTTCGGCAGCGGTGCTGGCGCTGACGGGAAAGACCCATCCGCTCGAATATGTGGACGCGATGCGGCGTTACGCGCGGGCGGTCGCCTATGCGGACCAGCGCGACGAGGCCGGTTTTGCGAGCGAAATGGCCGTTCTGGAACGGCTGGCGGGATCGGAAGGCGTAACTGGAATGGAGGCCGCCGGATTCCCCGCGCCCCTGATCGTTCGCCTGTCGGCGGAAGTGGCGGAAGGGCGGATGGCCCTGTCGCAAGGCCGGTCGGACGAGGCCATCGCCCATTTCACCAAGGCGGCGGAGATGCAGAAGGCGATCCCCTATATGGAGCCGCCGTTCTGGTATTATCCGGTCAGCCAGTCGCTGGGCGCGGCCTATTACCAGGCGGCGCGGTACGAGGATGCGCGGCAGGCGTTCCGCGCCGCGCTGTTCGAGGCGCCCAACAATGCGCTGGCGCTTTACGGGCTGGCGCAGACCGAGAGGAAACTGGGCCACAAGCCGGAAGCCGCCGCCGCCGAAGCCGCCTTCGACAAGGTCTGGGCGGGCAACGATGACTGGCTGGACATGAAGCGGATCTGACGCCGCCAGTTACTTCAGCAGCACCAGCTCCTCGGCCATGGTGGGGTGGATCGCGACGGTGGCGTCGAAATCGTCCTTGGTCAGCCCCGCCTTCACCGCGACGGCGGCGGCCTGCATGATTTCGGGCGCGTCGGGGCCGATCATGTGGATGCCGACGATCTTGCCCGAATTGCCGTCGCAGATCATCTTGTAGAGGCCGCGTTCGTTGCGGCCCGCCAGCACGTTCTTCATCGGGCGGAAATCGGCGAGATAGACCTTCACGTCGCCCAGGGTGTTGCGCGCCTCGCCCTCGGTCATGCCGACGGCGGCGATGGGCGGGTGGCTGAAGACGGCGCTTGGCACGCAGTCATAGGACACCGTCGTCGGCTTGTTCCCGAACACGCTGTCGGCGAAGGCCTGCCCTTCGCGGATGGCGACGGGGGTCAGCTGGATGCGGTCGGTCACGTCGCCCACGGCGTAGATATTGTCGATATTGGTCTTGGAGAAACGGTCGACCTTGATCTCGCCCCGCTCGCCCAGTTCGACGCCCGCGTTTTCGAGGCCCAGCCCTTCGACGTTCGGCACGCGGCCCGTGGCGAAGAGGACGCAATCGACCTCCATATCCTCGTGATTGGTCATCGAGACGCGGAGGCAGCCTTCGTCGGTCTTCTCGATCCCGCGGAATTCGGCGTTGAAGCGGAAATTAATGCCCTTCATCGTCGAGATCTGGAGCAGGCGGTCGCGCACGCTCTCGTCATAGCCGCGCAGCAGCCGGTCGGAGCGGTTGATGATGGTGACCGTGCTGCCGAATTCGTTGAAGATGCCGGCGAATTCATTGGCGATATAGCCGCCGCCCGCGATCAGCACGCGCTTGGGCAGTTCGTCGAGGTGGAACGCCTCGTTGCTGGTGATGCCAAGCTCGTGGCCGGGGCAATCGGGGATGCGCGGGCGCGCGCCGGTGGCGATCAGGATCTTGTCGGCGGTGACCGTCTGGCCGCCGGACAGCTTGATCGTATGCTCATCGACCAGTTCGGCGCGTTCGTCGAAGATGGTGACGTCATGGTTGCCCAAGGTCTGGGTATAGAGGCCGCTGATGCGGGTGACATCGTCGAGCACGGTGTCGCGCAGTTTCTTCCAGTCGAAGCGCGCATTCTCGACCGTCCAGCCGAATTGCTGCGCGTCCTCCAGATCCTCGGCGAAATGGGCGCCGTAGACCAGCATCTTCTTGGGCACGCAGCCGCGGATTACGCAGGTGCCGCCGACGCGGTGTTCCTCGGCCACCGCGACGCGCGCGCTATGCGCGGCGGCCACGCGCGAGGCGCGCACCCCGCCGGACCCCGCGCCGATCACGAAGAGGTCGAAGTCGTATGGGCTGTCGGTACGGTCGGTCATTCATCGCTCCCTGAGTGGTGGGGGCGATATGGGCGGTACGGGGCGGATTGCAAAGCCGTCCGCCCCCTGCCCGACATTCCGGGTGCCGTTATTTGAGGCCGGCGGCTTCCAGCAGCGCCTCGGTGCTGGGATCGAAACCCTCGCCCTTGCCGCTCTCGATCTCTTTCGCGATCTGCTTGCCCAGTTCCACGCCGAACTGGTCGAACGGGTTGATTCCCATCAGCACCGCGTTGCAGAAGGTGCGGTGTTCGTGGAACGCGATCAGCGCGCCCAAGGTCGCCGCGTCCATGTCGTCGCACAGAATGGTCGCGCTGGGCCGGTTGCCGGGATAGCTGCGCGCGGGATCGTCGCTGCCCTTCCCCGCCATAAGCGCCGCGCCCTGCGCGAAGCAATTGGTCAGCAGGATGCGGTGGTGTTCGTCGGACAATGCGTCGCCCGGCGCGATGCTGGCGATGAAATCGACCGGCACCGTCACCGTGCCCTGGTGGAGCAGCTGGAACACCGCGTGCTGCGCATCGGTGCCGACGCCGCCCCAGGTGATCGGCGCGGTGGGGCCGTCGACGGGCTTGCCGTCCATCGTCACCAGCTTGCCGTTCGATTCCATCTCAAGCTGCTGGAGATAGTCGGGAAACAGCTTCAGCCGCTCGTCATAGGCGAAGACCGCGCGGGTCTGGCAGCCGCGCAGCCGCGTGTAAAGCTGGTCGGCGAAGGCGGCGCGCAAGGGGAGGTTGGCGCGCGCGTCGGTGTCGCGGAAGTGGATGTCGACCGCCTGCGCGCCCGCCAGCATCGCCTCGAACTCGTCCCAGCCCAGCGCGATGGCGACGGGAAAGCCGATCGAGGACCACAGCGAATAGCGTCCGCCTACCGTCTCGCTGAACGGCAGCACGCGGGTTTCGTCGACGCCCCATTCGACCGCCTTTTCAGGGCTGGCGGTCAAGGCGACGACGCGCCCATAGGGATCGCTGACGCCGTTCTCCTTCAGCCAGTCGAGCGCGCTTTCCGCGTTGGTCATCGTCTCGATCGTGGTGAAGGTCTTGGAGGCGACCGCGATCATCGTCGTTTTCGGATCGCAGGCGTGCATCGCGTCTTCCAGCGCGCAGCCGTCGATGTTGGAGACGACATGCACGTCGATCAGCGGCGCGTCGATGTCGCGCGCCAGCATGGCGAGCGCGCAGGCCGGGCCCAGCGCCGAACCGCCGATGCCGATGTGTATGAGGTGCTTCACCTCGCCCAGTTCGCCTGCGCGGATCGCTTCCACCAGTAGCTTCATGCGCTGGTGCAGCGCCATCGCTTCCTCGACGCTGCTGTCCTTGCCGACGCCGCGCTGGGCGGTGTGTTCGGCGGCGCGGCCCTCGGTCGGGTTGGCGATGCCGCCGGTCAGCAGCACGTCGCGGCGCCCGGCGAAATCCATCGCATCGGCCAGCTCCTCGAACGCGCCCATGTGAACCTCGTCCAGATGGGTCTTGGACCAGTCGAACAGGATCGAACCTGCCGTCTCCCCTTCGCCCCAGCCGATGCGGCCCGTCAGCGCCGACAGACGCTGCGGATCGGCGTCGAACAATTGCTTCAACGTGGGGGTCGGCAGGTTCTGAAGGCGGTCGCGGATCGCGGCGGCGTCGGTCATGGTAAGATCTGTTCCCTGTTGCCGTGTAACTGGTCGATTGAATCGGGCGGCGCGCAAGGTTTCGCTTGGCCGCCGTGCGCTTCCTGCCCTATGCCGCGCTGCGATACCAGACCATCGGCAGGCGAAAACAGGTTACATGCAAATTTCCGGTTCCAGCGATAAAGGCGACGATGCGCCCGGTGGCACGGCCGCGTCCGGCGATCCCTTTGCAAAGCCCGCCGACGCAAGGCCCGTGAAAAAGGAAAAGAAGGAGGACAGCTTTCCCGTCTTCCTGCTGAAGCTGGCGGTGATCGTGTTCATCTTCCGCAGCTTCATCTTTTCGCCCTTCAACATCCCGTCGGAATCGATGCTGCCGCGCCTGTTGATCGGGGATTACCTGCTCGCGTCGAAATGGTCGTATGGCTACACGCGCTATTCGCTGCCGTTCTCGATGCCGCTGATCCCGGGGCGCATCCTTGCCAGCACGCCCGAGCGCGGCGATGTCGCGATCTTCAAGGCGCCGCCGGACCAGGCGAACGACTATATCAAGCGCGTGATCGGCCTGCCGGGCGACCAGATCCAGATGCGCGGCGGTCAGCTGTTCATCAACGGTGCCGCGATCCCCAAGCGCCGCATCGAGGATCTTTTGCTGCCCGTCACGCAGAACATGCGCGATGCCGCCGCCGCATCGGGTCGCGGATCGCCCTGCATCGACATGCGGTTCGAGGAAACGGGGCCCGGCGCGATGAATTTCTGCCGCTATCCGCGCTATGTCGAAACGCTGCCTTCGGGCCGCAGCTATCAGGTGCTGGACCTGATCGACACGCCGCAGGACGACACGCCGGTGTTCACCGTGCCCGAGGGGCATTTATTCGCCATGGGCGACAATCGCGATAATTCCGAGGACAGCCGCTTTCCCGCGCGGATCGGCGGCGGGATCGGGATGGTGCCGATGGAGAACCTTGTCGGCAAGGCACAGGTCACCATGTTCTCGACCGACGGATCGGCCAGCTGGATCAAGCCGTGGACATGGTTCCAGGCGACCCGCTGGGACCGGATCGGCGAGACGTTCTGAGCAGCGCAATTGTCACGGGCAGCATCATGACGGCAGCATCATGACCGACGGGCAGAAACATCAGGAGCCACGAACGATCGGCGACGCCACGCGCGGCTGGATCGAGCGTGAGACGCAGCAGGCGCCGAAGGACGACGAGCTGTGGCTGGCGGCGCTGACGCATGGCAGCATGGGCGAGAGTTTCGATTACCAGCGGCTGGAATTCCTGGGCGACCGCGTGCTGGGGCTGACCATCGCGGAATGGCTGTACGACCAGACCGACGGGGCCGAGGGCAAGCTGTCGCAGCGGCTGAACGCGCTGGTCAGCCGCAATGCCTGCGCCAAGGTGGGCCGCGCGGTGGGGCTGGCCGATTACATGCGGCTGGGCAAGCAGGCGCGCGCCGATGGCGGGCTGAACAGCGACAATATCCTCGGCGACGTGATCGAGGCGCTGATCGGTGCCTGTTTCCTCGAGCACGGGTTCGACACCGCGCGCGCCATGGTGCGCCGCTGGTGGGCCGACGCGGTCGAGGGGCGCACGGGGCAGTCCAAGCATCCCAAGTCGGCTTTGCAGGAATGGGCCGCGGGCAATCGCCGCAAGATGCCCGAATACGAGTTGGTCGACCGCAGCGGTCCCGACCATGCGCTGCGCTTTACGGTGCGCGTATCGGTGCACGGCGTGGGCGATGAAACCGGCACCGGCATTTCCAAACAGCAGGCCGAAACCGACGCGGCGGCCCGCTTTCTTGAGCGTCACGGATAGGAATTATGGACAAGAGTGCAGACGACGCCCCTGCCGCAACCGAAACACGCTGCGGCGTGGTGGCGGTGCTGGGCGCGCCCAATGCGGGCAAGTCGACGCTGGTGAACGCGCTGGTGGGGCAGAAGGTGGCGATCACCAGCCCCAAGGCGCAGACCACGCGCGCGCGCCTGCTGGGCATCGCGCTGGCGGAAAACGCCGCGGGCGAGCCGACCCAGATCGTATTGGCGGACACGCCGGGCATTTTCGCGCCGAAGCGGCGGCTGGACCGCGCGATGGTCAATGCCGCTTGGGAAGGCGCGGACGAGGCGGATGCGATCCTGCTGGTGGTCGATCCGATCAAGCAGCGCCGGCACGAGCTGATGCCGCTGATCGAGACGCTGGCACAGCGGCCCGAGCGCAAGATCCTTGTGATCAACAAGGTCGATGCCTCGAAGAAAGAGGCGCTGCTGGTGCTGGCGCAGGACCTCGACGCGCAGGCCAAGTTCGACGAGATCTTCTTCGTCTCGGCGCTGACCGGCGACGGGGTGGACGAGATGAAGGCGCATCTTGCCTCGCTGATGCCCGAAGGTCCGTGGCTGTACCCCGAAGACCAGGTGTCGGACGCGTCGCAGCGGCTGCTGGCGGCGGAAATCACGCGCGAGCAGCTTTATCTGCAGCTGCGCGAGGAACTGCCCTATGACAGCGCGATCCGGCCCGAGGCCTATGTCGAGCGGCCCGACGGTTCGGTCGAGATCCGCCAGCAGATCGTGCTGGGCCGCGACAGCCAGAAACCCATCGTGCTGGGCAAGGGCGGCGCGCGCATCAAGGCCATCGGCGAGGCCGCGCGCGAGGAACTGTCCAAGCTGCTGGGCCAGAAGGTGCACCTGTTCCTGCATGTGAAGGTCCAGGAGAACTGGGCCGAGGACAAGGAGCTTTACGAGGTGCTGGGGCTCGACTGGGTGAAATAGGGCCGCGTTCGCCGCATGCCGGTCGGCCCTGCCCTGTCCGCTTCGGTTCGTGCAGTCGGCACGCTGATGGCGGCGGCGCGGGATCCGTGGTGGATCATCTCGAGCGCGGCGGTGGCGCTGCACGGGGCCGATGCGGGCGAGGTCGCCGATGTGGACGTGCTGCTGAGCGAAGCCGATGCGCAGGCCATCCTGCCGGGCATCGGGATCGAATGCCGGCCCGGCCCCGCGCATCCGACGTTCCGGTCGGGCATTTTCGCGACATGGACTGGGACCGCTCTACCGGTCGAATTCATGGCGGGTTTCTGCCATTTTTCGGGCGGGACATGGGTGCCGGTGCAGCCCGTGACGCGCAAGCCGGTCGATGTCGGCGGCGCGAGAGTGTTCATTCCCGAACGGGCAGAGCTGCACGCCATGCTGACCGGCTTTGGCCGGCCCAAGGATCTGGTGCGTGCCCGCAGTCTGGCGGCGGACCGGGATCGGCCCGCCTAGGCACCCGTCTGCACATATTGCGCCATTCGCCGCTGCGCGACGATGGTGCGATAGCGGGTGAGCGAGCACAGGCCCGCGACCATCGACAGGGCGATCGCGACATAGAAGGGCACCGGGCCGAGGCCTAGACCAAGGCCCAGCATCAGGCCCGCCAGCGCCGCCGCATTGGCCTGCCCGAACAGGCGCGAGGTGGACAGCACGCCGCCCGCCGCCGCCGCACGCTCACGCGGGGCGCTGCCGATCAGCAGGCGCGAATTGGGCGGCATGAAAAAGGCGAAACCGATCGCGCAGGTGACCAGCCGCCATGCGACATCGAAATAGCTGCCATCGGCGGGCAGGAAGATGAAGGAAACGAACCCGGCGATCAGGATCGCAAGCCCAAACAGGCCCAGCTTCGTCGGGGCGACGCGGTCGGACAGCCAGCCGGTGAACGGCGCAAAGATCAGCATGGTCAGCGGAAAGGGCAGCAGCAGCAGGCCCACCTGATCGGGCGTGTAGCCCAGCTTTTGTTCAAGGATGAAGGGCAGCGACACGGTGAGCAGCCCGGTCGCGCAGAACGCCACCGCGCCCGCCAGTGCGGACAGGCCGACGGCGGGCAGCGCGAGGATGTCGACGGGCAGTACGGGGCGGTCCTGCTGACGCTCGCGCCGGACCAGCAGCCATGCGGACAATGCGCCGAACACGAAGGCGGCGATGCCGGGCAGCAGCGTGCCGCCATGCGCGGCCAATTGCACCCCGCCGATCAGCAGCGCGACGGTGACCGCGCTCCACGCGCTGCCGGTGCCGTCGAGTTCCGCACCGGGGCGGGCGTTGGGCAGGCTGCGGCCCAGCAGCAGTGACAGCAGCGCGAAGGGCACCGCGACCACGAACACATATTGCCACGAAAAATGCGCCACGATGAACCCGCCCAGCGTCGGCGCCAGCGCGGCGGAGGAAGCCACCACCACCGAATTGACGCCCAGCCCGCTGCCGAGGCTCTTGTCCGGATAGATGTTGCGGATCATCGCCGATGCGACCGCCAGCGCCAGGCTGGCCCCCAGCGCCTGCAGCGCGCGCAGCACCAGCAGCATGGCAAAGCTGTCGATGAACCACACCAATGCCGAGGCGGAGCAGAACAGCACCTGCCCGATCTGGTAGATGCGGCGGTGCCCGATGCGGTCGCCCAGCTTGGCGAAGGGCAGCAGGCCCATCACCATCACCAGCTGATAGATCGTGACGACCGAGGTGACCGCCCCTTCGCTGACGTCAAGCTCGCGCGACAATGTGGGCAGCGCGACATTGGCGATGACCGAATCGAGCACGAACAGCGCGGTGCCGAAACTGACCGCGATGATCGCCCAGATGCGGCGGGGCATGGGCAGGCCCTCGCCGTCCTCGCTCACGCCGGGTCCGCCGGGCGACGCGCCGTCATCCATGACTGTCTGCTGCATGGGTGATGGACGCGAACGGCGGCGAAACGTTCCGCTCTGCCGCCGGGCGCGGACGCATCAGCCTTCGGTTTCCTTCGCCTTGGCCGGGGCCTTCTTTGCCGGGGCCTTCTTTGCAGGCGCCTTCTTCTTGGCGGGCGCCTTCGCGGTTGCCTGTTTTTTGGGGGCAGCCTTCTTGGGCGCGGCCTTTTTCTTCGCGCCCTTTTTCTTGGGCGGGCCCTTGGCGGCGCGTTCGTCGATCAGGCGAACGGCGTCTTCCTCGGTCACGTCCTCGGGCTTCATGTCGCGCGGGATCGTGGCATTGGTCGTGCCGTCGGTGACATAGGGGCCATAGCGGCCCGCCATCAGCTTGATCTCGCCGCCGCTGGTGGGATGTTCGCCGAAGGTCTTGAGCGGTTCGGCCTTGGCCCGCGCGCCGCCCTTGCGATTGGCGGCCTCGGCCAGCAGGGTGACGGCGGCGTTCATGCCGGTGTCGAATACGTCCGCCGTGCCCGCCAGCTTCGCATATTTGCCGTCGTGGCGCAGATAGGGGCCATAGCGGCCGATATTGGCCTCGATCTCCTTGCCGGTCTCGGGATGCTCGCCCACGATGCGCGGCAGCGAGAGCAGCTTGACCGCCCATTCCAGATCGAGTTCGGGAATGTCCTTGGGGATCGAGGCGCGCTTCGCCTCTTTCCCCTCGCCCATCTGGATATAGGGGCCGAAGCGGCCCGTCTTGCGCTCGATCGGCTCGCCCGTTTCGGGGTGCTTGCCGATCTCGGTATCCGCGCTCTCGCCATCCTCGCCCGGCTGGCCGAAGCGGCGGGTGTACTTGCATTCGGGATAGTTGACGCAGCCGATGAACGCGCCGTTGCGTCCGCCGCGCAGATGCAGCTCGCCGCCTTCGCGCCCTTCGGCGATGCATTGCGGGCAGGCGCGCGGGGCCAGCCCGTCCTCGCGCGGGGGGAAAAGATAGTCGGCCAAGAATTCGTCGAGCGCGACGGTGATGTCGCTGGGCTTCTGCTCCATCACTTCGTCGGACTTGGGCTTGAAGTCGCGCCAGAACGCCTCGAGCACGGTGTGCCAGTCGGCGCGCCCGCCCGACACGTCGTCCAGCTCGTCCTCCATCCCGGCGGTGAAGTCATAGGCGACATATCGCTCGAAGAAGCGTTCGAGGAACGCGGTCAGCAGGCGGCCCGAATCCTCGGCGAAGAAGCGGTTCTTCTCGGTCCGGACATAGTCGCGGTCCTTCAGCACCTGCAGCGTCGCGGCATAGGTCGAGGGGCGCCCGATGCCCAGTTCCTCCAGCCGTTTGACGAGGCTGGCTTCGGAATAGCGCGGGGGCGGCTGGGTGAAGTGCTGGTTGGCGTCGACCGATTTCTTGGCCGGACGGTCGCCCGATTTCATCAGCGGCAGCAGGCCTTCATCGTCGTCGTCGCTGCGCTGGTCGAGGCCTTCCTCGTACAGCGCGAGGAAGCCGGGAAATTTCACCACCTGCCCGGTGGCGCGCAATTCGTGCTGTCCGGTTCCGTCGCGCATGGTGACGCTGGTGCGTTCCAGATTGGCGGCGGCCATCTGGCTGGCCAGCGCGCGCTTGTAGATGAGGTCGTAGAGCTTGGCCGCATCGCCGCTGCCGCCGCGCGGCTTGGTGAAATCGGTCGGGCGAATCGCCTCATGCGCTTCCTGCGCGTTCTTGGCCTTGGTCTGATACTGGCGCGGCTTTTCGGGCAGATAATGGCCGTCATAGCGGTCGCTGATTGCCTTGCGTGCCTCGCTGATCGCGCCGGGGTCCATCTGGACACCGTCGGTACGCATGTATGTGATCAGCCCCTGCTCGTAGAGGCCCTGCGCCAGACGCATGGTGTGGCTGGCCGAGTAATGCAGCTTGCGCGCGGCTTCCTGCTGCAGGGTAGAGGTGGTGAACGGCGGCGCGGGGTTGCGCTTGACCGGCTTGGTCTCGACATCCTCGACCGTGAAGGCGCCGTTCATCACCGCGGTCTTGGCGCGGATCGCGATGCCTTCCTCGCCCAGCGACAGGCGTTCCAGCTTGCTGCCTTCGAACTTCACCAGCCTTGCCTCGAAGGCGGTGCCGTCATGCTCCATATGCGCGATGACGGACCAGTATTCCTGCGGCGTGAAACTCTCGATCTCGCGCTCGCGCTCGACGATCAGGCGCAGCGCGACCGATTGCACGCGGCCCGCCGATTTCGCGCCGGGCAGCTTGCGCCACAGCACGGGCGAGAGGGTGAAGCCGAACAAATAATCCAGCGCGCGGCGGGCGAGATAGGCGTCGATCAGATCGTGGTCGAGTTCGCGTGGGCGCGCCATCGCGTCGGTCACCGCGGTCTTGGTGATCGCGTTGAAGGTGACGCGCTCGACCTCCTTGGGCAGCGCCTTGCGCTTTTTCAGCAGTTCGAGGACGTGCCAGCTGATCGCCTCGCCTTCGCGGTCAGGGTCGGTGGCGAGGATCAGGCGGTCCGCCGTCTTGGCGGCATCGGCGATGGCGCGCACCTGCTTCTGCTTGTCGCCGTAAAGCTCCCAGTCCATCGCGAAGCCCTCGTCCGGCTTTACCGAACCGTCCTTGGGCGGCAGGTCGCGGACGTGGCCATAGCTGGCCAGCACCTTGTAGTCCGAGCCCAGATATTTCTCGATGGTCTTCGCCTTGGCGGGCGATTCTACGATGACAAGTTGCATGTTACTTCAAGTATTCCCGATGCGGAACCGAGGCGGATTTCGGTCCCTCTACGTGTGTACGCGCGAAAATGGGGACCGCGCCCAGTCCCAGTCAAGACGATTAACGGTCAAGGCGATTAACGCGGCCTACGCAAGCGAAACCCGCCCGCCGGCATGACGCTGGATGCGCCCCGCCAGCTCCATTTCGAGGAGCGCAAGCTGCACCGCCGCAGGGGCCGCGCCGCTGGTGCGGATGAGTTCGTCCACGCTGACGGGGGCGGCGGATATCAGCGCGGCGATGTCGGCGGCGGGTTCGTCCCTGCCCTCCCCAAGCCCTTCCGTTTCCTCCTCGCGCGGCAGATGGGCGAAGACCGGCGTCTCCTCGCGAAAGCGGCTGCGCGGTGCGCCGGTGAAGCTGTCGAGTAGTTCGGCGATGTCGTCCGCGCCCTGCACCAGCACCGCGCCTTCGCGGATCAGATAGTTGCAGCCGCGCGCCCTTGCGTCGCGCGGATTGCCGGGCACAGCCATCACCTCTCTCCCCGCATCAGCCGCGATGCGCGCGGTGATCAGGCTGCCCGACTTGGGCGCGGCCTCGACCACCACGGTGCCTGCGGCCATCCCGGCGATGATGCGGTTGCGGCTGGGGAAATGGCGCGCCTGCGGCTGGGTGCCGGCGGGTTGTTCGGCGATGAGCAGGCCCTCGGCGGCGATGCGGTCCTGCAGATCGGCATGCTCGGGCGGATAGGTGATGTCGATGCCGCTGGCGATGATCGCGGCGGTGGCGCCCCCACCCTCCTTGGCTGCAAGGGCACCTTCATGCGCGGCGGCGTCGATGCCGCGCGCAAGGCCCGACACGACCAGCCGCCCCTGCTGCGCCAGTTCGCGCCCGAATTGCCGCGCCAGCGAAATCGCGGCGGCCGAAGCATTGCGCGCGCCGACGATGGCGACCGCCGGTT
Source organism: Croceicoccus sp. (assembly GCF_983967925.1). NCBI lineage: Bacteria > Pseudomonadati > Pseudomonadota > Alphaproteobacteria > Sphingomonadales > Erythrobacteraceae > Croceicoccus > Croceicoccus sp. The sequence continues at coordinate 18,713 of NZ_CFETID010000014.1, forward strand.
TCTGCAAGAGCGCCAGATCGCCGCGGATCGTCAGGATCGGCGGGGCATTGTGCATTTCGGCAAGCAAGGCGGGGAATGCGGGGTCGTCGTGGAACAGATAGCGGGCGTTCGCGGCACGGACGGCGGCCACTTCGTCGCGGACCAAGGCTTCGGGCGCGGGTTGCTGCTTGCCGCCGCCGCGCGCCGCCATTTCGGGCAGAGCCTCGAGCGCGGCGACCGCATTGCCGAAACGCGCCAGCATCTGCCGGAAACTGACCGGCCCGACATTGGGCGAGCGCAACAGGCGGATGCGCGCGAAGGCTTCTTCCTGGCTGATCGGCATGATGCGTGGAGAGATCCGCTACTTTATTTCTTGCCCACGCGCGGTTCGGTACCCGCGATCAGCCGCTGGATATTCGCGCGGTGCCGCCACAGCACCAGCGCGGCCATGATGGCCAGCGCCAGCGCATAATGCGGCCAGCCCATGAAAAAGGCGGCGATCGGCGCGGAGATGGCCGCGCTCATCCCGCCCGCGCTGGAAATGCGGGTGATCGCCAGCATGCCCAGCCACACCACGGCGAAGACCAGACCGATCGGCCAGGCGAGGCCCAGCGCCACGCCCATCAAAGTCGCCACGCCCTTGCCCCCGCGAAAGCGTAGCCAGATCGGCAGGCAGTGCCCGACGACCGCGGCAAGGCCCGCCCAATGCTCGGTCCCCGGCCAGATCGCGCGCGCGATCAGCACCACCGCCGCTCCCTTGGCCAGATCGAGCAGCAATGTCGCCGCCGCCAGCCCCTTGCGCCCGGTGCGCAGCACATTGGTCGCGCCGGTGCCGCCCGATCCGATCTCATGCAGATTCCCCGCGCCCGCCATGCGGGTCAGGATCACGCCGAACGGGATCGAACCCAGCACATAGCCGAAGATCAGCGCGGACAGCAGGTCGATCGGGGTCACGGGCATCTCTCCGCCAAATGGAACCCAAGCCGTTAGCCGCTTGGCCGATGCGGCTCAAGCGCGGCTCGCTCCATTCCGTTGCCGATGGGCCGTCTTGCACAATCTTTCGCGCTCACGCATTGGGGGCGGCGATGACCCAGACCGATCCGCCCATCCGCCCCGACGCGCCGATACTGGTGTTCGATTCGGGGGTCGGCGGGTTGACCGTGCTGGACGCGCTGCGCCGGATTTTGCCGCAGGCGCCGGTGATCTATGCCGCCGACAATGCGGGCCTGCCCTATGGCGAGAAGAGCGAGGCGGAGATCGCCGCGCGCGTCGCGGGCCTGCTGGGCCGCATGACCGAGCGGTTCCAACCGCGCCTTGCCTGCATCGCCTGCAATACCGCCAGCACGATTGCGCTGGGCATGGTGCGCGACGTGCTCAATATCCCGATCGTCGGCACGGTGCCCGCGATCAAGCCTGCCGCCGCCATGACGCGGACGGGCGTGATCGGGCTGATCGGCACGGGCGCGACGATCCGGCAGGGCTATGTCGACCGGCTGGAGGCGGAATTCGCGGCGGACAAGACCCTGTTGCGGCTGGCCGCCCCCGGCCTCGTCGCGGCGGCGGAGGCGAAATTGCGCGGCGAAGCGGTCGATCCGGCGATCGTCGCGCAGACATTATCGTCGATGCGCGCGATGGAGGGCGGCGAGAGGATCGACACGCTGGTGCTGGCCTGCACGCATTTCCCTCTGCTGGCCGATGAACTGTCCGGCGCTTTCGGCCCGCAGGTTTCGCTGATCGACGGGGCGGACGGAATCGCGCGGCGGATCGCTTCCTTGACGCAGGGTCAGCCGTTCGGCCGCACGCGGCCCGACACCGCGCTGTTCACCCGGGCCGAGGCGGGATTGTCGGCGCTGAAACCCGCGCTGGCGGCCCGCGGGCTGGACCGGGTCGAGGTTCTGTGATCGGCGGATCGCAGTTCTGTCATCGCCAAACATGCTTTGCATGGCTGTGGACAATGCAGTAGGGGCTTTCCCGACAAGCATTGGCCCGGACCGCCGGTTGGGGTCATGGATTGGCGCGGCGCGCGAATTTGATCTGGCGCAATGCGCGCGGGGGCAGACCCTGACAGGACGCGGCAAGCGTTCCGGCAGGCAATATCCCACAGGCGAGCAGTACGACGTGAATTACGACCAGATTTTCGACCAGGCGATCGACCGGCTGCATGCCGAGGGGCGCTACCGCGTGTTCATCGACATCCTGCGCAATAAGGGTGCCTATCCCAACGCGCGCTGCTTTGCCGGGCACAACGGGCCCAAGCCGATTACCGTGTGGTGCTCCAACGACTATCTCGCCATGGGGCAGCACCCCAAGGTGATCGAGGCGATGGAAAGCGCGCTGCACGATGTGGGCGCGGGTTCGGGCGGCACGCGCAATATCGGCGGCAACACGCATTACCACGTCGATCTGGAATACGAGCTGGCGGACCTGCACGGCAAGGAAGGCGCGCTGCTGTTCACGTCGGGCTATGTCTCGAACGACACCACGCTGACCACGCTGGGCAAGCTGCTGCCGGGTTGCGTGATCTTTTCCGACGAGTTGAACCATGCCTCGATGATCGCGGGCATCCGCAATTCGGGCTGCGAAAAGCGGGTGTGGCGTCACAACGACATCGCCCATCTGGAAGAGCTGCTCGCCGCCGAGGACGAGGCGACGCCCAAGCTGATCGCGTTCGAATCGGTCTATTCGATGGACGGCGACGTCGCCCCGATCCACGCGATCTGCGACCTGGCCGACAAGTATAACGCGCTGACCTATATCGACGAGGTTCACGCCGTGGGCATGTATGGCGCGCGCGGCGGCGGGATTTCGGAACGCGACGACGCGGCATCGCGCATCGACATCATCGAGGGGACGCTGGGCAAGGCGTTCGGCGTGATGGGCGGCTATATCGCGGCGGACAAGCGCATCATCGATTGCGTGCGTTCCTATGCGCCGGGCTTCATCTTCACCACCTCGCTGTCGCCGGTGCTGGTCGCGGGCGTACTGGCATCGGTCCGCCACCTGAAATCCTCGAGCGTCGAGCGCGAGGCGCAGCAGGCCTCCGCCGCGTTCCTGAAGGACGCGATGCGCGATGCGGGGCTGCCGGTGATGGATTCGACCACCCATATCGTGCCGCTGATGGTGGGCGACCCGGTGCGGGCCAAGAAGATCTCGGATATTCTGCTCGCCGAATACGGCGTCTATGTGCAGCCGATCAATTTCCCGACCGTGCCGCGCGGCACCGAGCGCCTGCGCTTCACCCCCGGCCCCGCGCACACCGAACAGATGATGCGCGATCTGGTCGGCGCACTGGTCGAGATCTGGGACCGGCTTGAGCTGGAGCTGCGCAAGGCGGCGTAGTTTTCTTTAGGCCCTCAGACGCCGGGCGCGGGCCATCCGGCCCGCTTGGCTTCCTCGCATAAGCTCGGGCGCGCATTCGCGCTTGCCGGTGTCGCCTTCGGCGTCCGGTGACGGTCTTGCGATGTCGCGCCCGATACATTGATTGTCCGGTTCCCCGCTTCGTGCCAATGTCAGGCGATGCTGGCGCGCTTCAATTTCCTGCTGGCCTGTGCGCTGGTGGGGCTATTCTATTATCATTCGGCCACGCAAATCCGTCATCCAGTTCGATTGGCGGTCGTCACCGCCCTTTCGGCGGAGCACGTCGACCAATGCGTCAGTGGTATCGGCTGGTGGGATAACCGCGACGTAATTCCGCCCAGAACGACTGTTCGGCCGATGGCCTACCTTCCGCTCCGCCTTGCTCCGGCACGGGGTTTTCCGCGGCAACCATGCGTCAGTTGCAGGAATGCTTGCGGACTTAGCTTTGTCCCAACCGCGCCTTTGCCGCCGCATATTCCTGTTTGAAGCGCGCGATCAGATCCGCCGCCGGCACCACCGCGTCGACAGAGCCGACGCCTTGGCCGCTGCCCCAGATGTCCTTCCACGCCTTGCTGCCGCCGAAATTCATCGCGCTGGGGTCCGATTCGGGCAGCTTGTCGGGGTCCATGCCAGCCCGCTCGATCGAGCCGCGCAGATAATTGCCGTGGACGCCGGTGAAGAGGTTGGAATAGACGATGTCCTCCGACCGGCTGTCGACGATCATCTGCTTGTATTCGGGGACCGCCACGGCTTCCTCGGTCGCGATGAAGGCGCTGCCGATATAGCCGACGTCGGCGCCCATCGCCTGCGCGGCGAGGATCGACTGCCCGTTCGCGATAGAGCCCGACAAAGCCAGCGGCCCGTCGAACCATTCGCGGATTTCCGACACCAGCGCAAAGGGCGAGATCGTGCCCGCATGGCCGCCCGCGCCCGCCGCCACCGCGACCACGCCGTCCGCGCCCTTTTCCACCGCCTTGCGCGCGAACTTGTCGTTGATCACGTCGTGCAGCACCATCCCGCCATAGGAATGGATCGCGTCGTTCACTTCCTCACGCGCGCCGAGCGAGCAGATCACGAGCGGCACCTTGTATTTGACGCAGAGTTCCAGATCCTCCTGCAGCCGCGCATTGCTGCGATGGACGATCAGGTTCACCGCGAAGGGCGCGTCATTGTCGGTCAGCTCGGCGTTCAGCCGTTGCAGCCATTGTTCGAACACGCCGTCGCCGCGTGCGTTGAGCGAGGGGAACGAGCCGACGATGCCGCTGCGGCATTGCGCCATCACCAGATCGGGCTGCGACACGATGAACATCGGCGCAGAAATCGCGGGCAATTGCAGGCGGCTTGTCAGCCATTCGGGCAGGCTCATCGTCGGTGTTCTCCCATCCTTGGTCGATGGGCGTTAGCAAAGGCGTTAGCCTAGGAACAGGGCAACAGAGCCGATCAGGTTGAATGTCATATGCGCGGCCACGCAGGGCAGCAGCCGCCGCCCGCACAGCTGGTACATCACGCCCAGCGCCAGCCCGATCAGCCCCGTCACCACCGCGCCCGACGGGCCATAGCTGTGCGAGGCGCCGAAGGCGGCGGCGGAGATCAGCACCAGCAGCGGAACCGCGCCGCGCCCGAATATCTTCGCGCCCCAGCCGATCACGAAACCGCGGTAGAGCAGTTCCTCTGCCGCCGCGCTGGCAAGCGCGATGACCAGCGTGACGAGGAAAACCGGCCAGTTGCCCGCCACCGCCGCCAGCGCGCCGGTATCGACGCCTTTGCCCAGAAGGCTTTCGACAAGCGGGCGGACCAGCTCGGCAATGGCGACGGCCAGCGCGCCGCCGACGAGGATGCCCAGCAGCATCGATTTCGCCCGCGATTTCCAGACCAGCGCCAGTGTCGCGGCGCGCGAAGGCCTGTACAGCGCCAGCACCGCCGCCATGAAGCCCAGCGATATCAGGAAGCCGAAGGTCGGGATCAGGATCGCGGGCACCAATGCGCCAAGGCACAGCAGGGCGGGAATCCACAGGCGGGCGGAGGGCGAGGCAGCGGATGAAGTCATCCGCTGCCGCATAGCGCGGCGCTGGCTAACAGGGGGTTAGCGCGGCGTGTTAAGCCGGCATCGTCTTCAACCGGGTATCTTCATCGCCAGCGGATAGGAAAAGTCGATCCAGAAGGTCGAGCCCTTGGGCCGGTTGGTCACGTCCACCTCGTGCATGTAACGCCCGCGGAACGTGCCGGGCTTTCCGGCCATCATGACGGTCGTGGAGGCGGTCGCGCCCACGGCCAGCACTTCGCCGCGAAACGGGCCCAGCGGGCCTTCGTCGTCGCTGACCTGCTTGGCCCAGCCGACTTGTGCGCCCAGCGAAAAGGCGGGGGAGAAGCTGTGTTCGATCGCGCCCTCGACATGGATCTCGTCGCCGCTGTCGTAATCGGTAAAATCGTTGCGGCCGTTCCACGTATAGCCCGCCTTGGCGCTGACGTCCCAGCCCGCCTCAGCGTCGTGCCAGCTGACGGCGGCGGATCCGTCGACGGCCCAACGGTGCAGCGAGAGATTGGCGAGCTGTCCTTCGCGGTAATGGCCGATGGGCGTGTTGATGATCGAGGACAGCTGGAAATTCAGATCGCCCGATTTCCAGCCCATCATGACCACCGCGACCGGATCTCCGGTGGTGAGCGCGCTGTCATGGACCGATGCCGCCCTTGTGTTGCCCCCCGGCCCGGTCAGCAGCGCGTCGACATCGACGATGGGGGCTCCGACGGGAACCGTGACGCCCAACGCCAACGTGCCGCCCAGCACATTGGTCGAGGGCACGACCAGTATGGTGGGAAATTCCGCGACGACCGTCATGTCGAGGCCGACCGCGATGTTTCCGTTCACAGGGAATTCGCGCTCTGCCGAGGCGTTGCCGTCGTAGATCCAGATCAGCTTGTCGAGATAGACGCCCTCGAACGGGGCCATGACCGCGGTTCCCGGTCCGCCCGAGCCCAGCAGATACAGCGAGGCACCGTTTTCGGTGGCCTCAGCCTGTCCCGCGAAACAGGCGGCGAAGACGCCCAAGGATGCGAAAATCGTTTTCTTGCGATTGAGCCAGCCCATGGTCGACCCTCCTCACCGGCAGCAGGCAGACAAGTATAACGCTGCCGAGGTGCGGGATAATCGGGATTTACCCTAGGGGACGCGGGATATGGCCGTTCGGATGGCCGGGAGAGCGGCAAGTACGCTGCCCGGAACCGAAAAAGAGGCCGCGGAACCTTGCGCTCCGCGGCCTGCGTGTCGTCACTCCATTTCGTCGGCGACTTCGTTCAGCGCGTCGGCGCGGTCGTCGCCGATGTCGTCGATCTCCTCGGCGCGGGCGTTGAGCGCGTCTTCCTGCGCGTCGGTCGGTGCCTCGTCGGCCATTTCCTCAAGCGCGGAGGCCTGATCGTCGCCGTAGTCCTCGACGGCATCAGCGCGTTCTTCCAGCGCGTCGCCCCGTTCCTCGACCGCAGAGTCGGGGCCGCAGGCGGTGACCGCGAAAAGGGCGGGCGCAGTGGCGAGCAGGATGAGCTTTTTCATGAAATAGGGTTCCTTCTGTTGCGCGCCGCGGCCCATGGCCAATCGAGGCCCCTGACGGGCGGCTGGCGGGGCGGCGCTTTCTGTTTCCGGCCCTCTTGCAACGGGCGAACGGCACGATGTTTCCGAATTAACCGGCTTGCCCGCGCGATGGCCGCATGGCGAAAGGCCCCGCAAGCGCGCTTGCAGGGCCTCTCTGATTCCGGCGATTATGGTGCGTCGCGGCGTTCAGCGCAGCGAGATGACCCGGCCTGGCGCAGCGAGATCGCCCCGCCTAGCGCAGGGAAATAACCCGGCCTAGCGCAGCGAAATAACGTTATCCGAAACGCGCGGATCGGCGCGATCGCCGCGATAGAGGCTGCTCATCGGCTCGTCCGACACGGCTTCCACCGGGCCGTCGCCGAAACCGTTGAACGCGGTGCGCATCGCCGCGCCATAGGCGCCCAGCATCCCGACCTCGATATAGTCGCCCGCGCGCATGTCGGCAGGCAGCGGGAACGGGCCTTCCATGTAATCGGCGTCGTCGCACGTCGGGCCATAGAACGCGAAATCGGCCGTCTCGGCGTCATTCTCGGGACCGGCCACGCGGCGGACCGGGAAGCGCCAGCCGATGTGGGCGGCATCGAACAAGGCGCCATAGGCACCGTCGTTGATGAACAGCTCGTTCTCGCGCCGCTTTTCGACGCGCACGATCATCGAGTTGTATTCCGCGCACAGCGCACGGCCCGGCTCGCACCACAGCTCGGCGTTGTAGGCGATGGGCAGTTCGTAGAAATGGCGGTGGATGACCGAGAAATAATCCTCCAGCGGCGGAGGCTCCATCCCCGGATAGACCGAGGGGAAACCGCCGCCCACGTCGATCATGTCGATCACGACGCTGGCCTCGGCAATCGCGGCGCGCACACGCTCAAGCCCCTGCACATAGGCGAAGGGGGTCATGGCCTGCGAACCGACGTGGAAGCACACGCCCAGCCAGTCGGCCTTTTGACGCACGGCCTGCAGCAGGCCCGCGGCATCGGTCAGGTCGACGCCGAACTTGGCGGCGAGCGAAAGCTCGGAATATTCGGACGACACGCGCAGGCGCACGCACAGGCGCAGGTCCTTTGCCTCCACACCGTCGCGGGTGGTGGCGCGCACGATCTTGTCCAACTCGTCATGGCTGTCGAGGCTGAAGGTCTTGCAGCCATGCTCGAAATAGGCCTCGGCAATCGCGCGCTCGGTCTTGACCGGGTGCATGAAGCACAGCGTCACGTCGCGGCCCAGAGTGCTGCGCACAAGCCGCACCTCGGCGATCGAGGCGACGTCGTAATGCGTCACGCCGCCGTCGTGCAGGATCTGCAGCAGATCGGGCGAGGGATTGGCCTTGACCGCGTAGAGCACCTTGCCGGGGAACTTCCGGACGAAGAACTCCGCGGCCCGCCGCGCAGCATGCGGGCGGTTGAGGATAACCGGTTCGTCCGGCGAAAGGGCGCGGACTACAGCAGCGGCGTCAGGGAAAATGGACAATTCAAGGGACCCCCAGAGGTAGACATTCGACAAGAGCTGCCTTGCGGTTTGGAAGTCCCCATGGGGCAGCGGAGCGGGCGCATATAAGCGCCATGGACGAAAACGCAAGGTAATTTCGCGGTTTCCGCGCCGCTACCGAAAGCGCGGCAGGGCGGATTCTGTGTTCGGCGGGCCGTGCTGAAACGCGTGCCCGCGGATCAGAATTGCACGTTCGGAACCTGATCCACCGTGCCCACTTCCGAATCGTCCAGCCGGTGGAAATCGGCATGGCGAAAGCCGAGCGCCCCGGCGAAGATCACCGCGGGAAAGCTCTCAATCCCGGTGTTATAGCGCGACACCGCGGCGTTCAGCGCGCGGCGGGCGGCGGCGATCTTGTCCTCAATTTCGGAAAGTTCGCGCTGCAATTCCTGGAAATTGGCGCTGGCCTTCAATTCGGGATAGGCCTCTCCCAGTGCCAGCAGGCGGTCGAGCGCGACGGCGAGCTGTTCCTCGTTCCCCGAGCTTGGTCTTCCCGACGCGGCGCGGTTGCGCGCGGCGATCACAGCCTCGAGCGTCTCCGATTCGTGGGCGGCATAGCCCTTTACCGTGTTGACGAGATTGGGCACCAGATCGTGCCTTTGCCGCAATTGCGCGTCGATGTCGGCCACGCCCTGCCGCACCCTCTGGCGCAGCGAAACGAGGCGGTTATAGATGCCGATCACCAGCACGGCGATCACCACCAGCACGACCAAAACGATAATCCAGCCCGTCATCGCCCGCATTTCCCCTTGCGATTCGCCGTCTTGCTGCGCAGCCTAGCACCGCGTGGCTTGATGGAAAGAGCGACGGGCGACAGCCCGCGCCAACGCGTCGGAGTGGACGATGATCGAATTGCCGCAGACACAAAGCCTGATGGCCGGCCCGCTTGGCGGCTGGCTGCGAGAGCAGAAGGCGATGCGCAGCGAAGCGCAGGCGGTGGCGCAAAAGCGCATCTGGACGTCGGTGCTGGTGCTTGGGCCGATCGTGCTTGTCGCTTGGCTTGCCCTGCCGGTGCCGCTGCAGGCCAAGCTGGCAGTCACCGGTGTGGTCGCCATGCTGGCATGGGCGTGGACGCGCGGACCGGTCAACGAGGCGCGCAAGTCGGTCAAGAGCGGGATAAACAAGGCCATCGCCGAATCGCTGGGACTACGCTTTACCATCGACAGCCTGCCCGGCACGGGTTTCCGCCGCGCCAAGGCGCTGGGCATGCTGCCGCGCCACGACCGCGCGAAATTTGAGGATCACTGGTCGGGCGAGATCGCCGGGCATCATTTCGAACTGCACGAAGCGAAGCTGGAGGAACGGCGCGGCAGCGGGAAGAACCGGCGCTGGGTCACGGTGTTCCAGGGCGCGATCATCACCATGCAATATGGCCGGGGCATCCATTCGCGCACGCTGCTGCTGCGCGAGGGGGTGCACCGCGGCTTTTTCGGCGGGCGCAAGGATTCGGTGAAGCTGGACGGCGAACGCTTCGAACCGGTCGAGATCGTGCATCCCGATTTCGAGGATGCCTTCGATGCGTGGACGACCGATCCGGTCGAGGCGCGCTATCTGATCCACCCCTCATACGTCGAGCGTCTGATCGACATCGAGAGGAGCTTTGCCGGCAAGGACATCTGCGCCCTGTTCGACGGGCGGCACGAGCGCGGCGACATGGTCATCGCGGTCCGCACCGGCAACATGTTCGAAAGCGGGCAGATGGATGCCGACAGGGACGAACAGATGGTCGCGCGCACGATCGAGCAGTTCGGCACGCTGGCGCGGCTTGCCGAAACCATGAACGAGTTTCGCTGAAGCGCATGCCCGCTGCACCATGGTGCAGGTTCAGCGTCTGGGCCGGGCCGCTATGGTCATTCCCACGCTGCGGGGTGCCGTCGGGGGATGTGCGCTCGCGGGCCTTGGTGGCCCGCTCCCCGGCATGTCCGGGGACGCGGCGCTCATGGCCAGGGCAGGCGGCGGTCAGCTCAGCCGGTCGCGGAAATCGCGGTATCCGAAGCTTTTCACCTTTTCGAGCAGGCCGCTGTCCGAATCCCACAGCCAGATCGAGGGCAGCGGCACGCCGTTGAAGGTCGTGGTCTTGACCATCGAGTAATGCGCCTGATCGAGGAAGGCGAAGCGCGTGCCCACCTTCGCCTCGCCCGGAAGGCCGTAGTCGCCGATCACGTCGCCCGCGAGGCAGGATGGCCCGCCAAGACGGATCGGTTCGACATCCTCGCGCTCGTGCAGCATGGCGGGGCGATAGGGCGCCTCGAGCACGTCCGGCATGTGGCAGGTGGCCGAGATGTCGGTGATGCCCAGAGGCATGCCGTTGTAATGCGTGTCGAGCAGCGTGCCCACCAGAATGCCCGCGTCCAGCGCCACCGCCTCGCCCGGCTCGAGATAGATCTTGCAGCCGGTCATGTCGCGCACGTCGATCAGGAACTGCACCAGCTCGTCGCGCTGATAATCGCTCCGCGTGATGTGGTGCCCGCCGCCGAAGTTCAGCCATTTGAGGTCGGGAATCACATATTCGATATGCGGCAGCAGCGCTTCCCAGGTGCGCTTCAGCGGCCCCAGATCCTGTTCGCACAGGGTGTGGAAATGGAGACCGTCGAGCCCCTCGACATGCTCCTCGGTCAGCTGGTCGACCGGGAAGCCCAGCCGCGAATGCGGGGCGCAGGGGTCATAGCGGGGCACCTCGCCCTCGGCATGGAGCGGGTTGACGCGCAGGCCGATGTCGAAGGTCTCACCCCGGTTGCGCGCGGCCTGAACAATATCGGCAAAGCGTTCGCGCTGCATCGGCGTGTTGAAGATGACATGGTCGGACAGGCGGCAGATCTCCTCCATGTCCTCGTCCTTGTAGGCCGCGCAGAAGGTCGCGATCTCGCCGTCGTAATGCTCGCCAGCCAGCATCGCTTCCCACAGGCCCGAGGTGCACACGCCGTCGAGATATTCGCCGATCATCGGCGCGACCGACCACATCGAAAAGGCTTTCAATGCGGACAGCACCTTGCAGCCCGAACGGTCGCGAATATCGGCCAGAACGCGCAGGTTCTGCCGCAGCTTGGCGGCATCGACCACGAAGGCGGGGCTGTCGACGAGGTTGAGGTCGAAATCGGCAAAGGCTCCGGGATCGCCGGCGCGGGTTTCCATCAGTCTATGTCCTTCGTATCGGGCGCGCCCATGCAGGCGATCCACCATGTAATGCCGCCCGGATCGCGAAAGCCGCCGCGATAGTCGTCACCGCGCCGCATCGGTTCCTGCACGCGGGTCGCGCCCAGCGAAAGCGCGCGGCGCCAGATATCGTCGACATCGGGCATGTAGAAGTGAAGATGCAGGTCGGTCGCGGGCCATTCGGCGCTGGACTGGCCCATCATCAGCACGGTTTCGCCGATGCGGATCGCGGCATGGCGGATGCGGCCGTCATCGTCCTGCATGACCGTCAGGCGCGTACCGCCGAACGCCTGCTCGACAAAGGACAGCGAGGCCTCGGGGTCGTCCAGAACCGCATAGGGCGAGATCGCGGGATAACCCTGCGGTCTGAAATCGGTCATGAGTGCTGCTCCTTTGCGTCAGTCCACGCAGATCGCGCGCACCGCCTTGCCGTCGACCACCTCGGCATAGCAGCCGAACAGCGCGTCGTCGGCCTGACAGGTGCCCACGATCTGCCCGTCGGGGCCGTCGTCGGGCGCGGTCACGCATTTGCCGGTGCATTGCTGGTTGTCGGTGCATTGCTGGCCCGCGTCGGGATAGGGATGCACGCACATCAGCGTCTGCGCCCTGCCCCTGCGGTCCAGCATGCCGCCCTGCGCCTGACACGCGGCGGCATCGGGCTGCGGCATGGCCGAGGCGACATCGCGCGGCATGTCGGGCACGGCGGCAGGGGCGCTGTCAGCCGGCGGATCGCCCTGACATGCGGCCAATGCCAATGCGCCTGCCAGCGCGCCGGCCAGCGCCCCTGCCCGCAACCACGCGGCCCTTCCTGCCTTCATTCCCGCTCCTGCCATTTTCAGCGCGCATCGCCGGGCTGATACGCAAGCCATTCGCTGACCAGAGCCGCAAAGCGCACCGGATCGCTCTCAGGCAGAAGATGGCCCGCGCCTTCGACCACTTCAAGCCGCCCCCGCGGCGCGATATCGGCCAGCGCACGGGCCGATATGGCAAAGGCAGGGCGGGTCTCCGTGCCCATCGCGGCGATCACGGGCAGGTCCAGCGCGCGAATCTCGTCCGCCGCGATCCTGATCGGCGGCGCGCCCTTGCCCATCAGCAGCGGGACCGTGCGGGCGTTGGACAGGGCGATGCGGCGGCGGTCTTCGGGCAGATCGGCGATAAAGCCGGGATGGCCGACATTGTCGAACAGGCGGTGCGCGGCGGCTTCCTCGCCCTGCTCGGCCAGCACTTCGGCGACGGGGCCGAAGCAGGCGGCGGCATCGGCGCCGAACCGCCCGCGCCGATCGTCATCCTCGATAAAGCTGCCGATCACCGGTTCGTACAGGATCAGCGCCGCCACCAGATCGGGGCGGCGCATCGCCAGCAGCAAGGCGGGTTGGCAGCTATAGGACCAGGCGACGACGACCACGGGGGCATCCATGGTCGCGTCGATGAACTGCTCCATGTCGCGCGCGTGGCGCTCGCCGCCGAAATCGCTGCCGTCGCCGGTCCACGCGGCGGTGCCGAAATAGGAAAGCGTGATCGCCCGCGCATCGACATCGAAGGGCAGCGCGTCGAGCACCGGCCCCCATGTGCGCGCATCGCCCAGCGCGCCATGGACGAAGAGGGTCGGGTGCGTGTCGGTCGTCCTCTCCTCTGGCATGATCAGAACGGCAACGGTCCGTCGAGTTCCTCGACCGTCCAGGGCAGGCCGTGTTCGTTCAACATCTCCATGAAGGGATCGGGATCGAACTGCTCCATGTTGAACACGCCCTCACCCTTCCACTTGCCGGTCAAGATCATGGCTGCGCCGATCATCGCCGGGACGCCGGTGGTATAGCTGACGGCCTGGTTGCCGGTTTCCTCATACGCCTTTTCATGGTCGCAGATGTTCTTGATGTAGAACGTCTTTTCGCCCGATCCGTTTAGCGCTTCGCCCGTCGCGATGTCGCCGATATTGGTCTTGCCCTTGGTCGTCTCGCCCAGGCTGGACGGTTCGGGCAGCACGGCCTTGAGGAACTGCAGCGGAATGATCTCACGCCCCTCGTACATCACCGGGTCGATGCGGGTCATGCCCACGTTCTGCAGCACGGTGAGGTGCTTGATGTACTCTTCGCCAAAGGTCATCCAGAAGCGCGCACGCTCCATCTCGGGCACGAAGCGGGCGAGGCTTTCCAGCTCCTCGTGGTACATCATGTACATCGTCTTCTCGCCGACCTGTTCGAAATCGAAGGTCTGCTTGACGCCCATCGCGGGGGTCTCGACGAACTCGCCATTCTCCCAGTGACGGGCGGGGGCGGTCACTTCGCGGATGTTGATCTCGGGGTTGAAATTGGTCGCGAACGCCTGACCGTGATCGCCGCCGTTGCAGTCGAGGATGTCGAGCAGGCGGATGGTCTTCAATTTATGCTTCTTGAGCCACATCGCGAACACGCTGGTCACGCCGGGGTCGAAGCCGCTGCCCAGAAGCGCCATCAGGCCCGCATTCTTGAACTTGTCCTGATAGGCCCATTGCCAGTGATATTCGAACTTCGCGACGTCCTTGGGCTCGTAGTTGGCCGTATCCATGTAATGCACGCCCGCGTTGAGGCAGGCGTCCATGATCGACAAATCCTGATAGGGCAGCGCCAGATTCACAACGAGGTCGGGCTTCACTTCGTTGATCAGCGCGGTGGTCGCGGCGACATCGTCGGCGTCGATCGCGTGGGTGGGCACGGTCACGCCGGTGCGCTGCTTCACGCTGGCGGCGATCGCATCGCATTTGGACACGGTGCGGCTGGCCAGCACGATTTCGCTGAAGATGTCCGCATTCATGGCCATCTTGTGCACCGCGACCGAGCCGACCCCGCCCGCGCCGATCACCAGAACCTTGCCCACAATGCATCTCCTTAAAGCGCGCCCCGCAGCATGGCGGGGCCATAAATCCATCAGTGCGCCGATATAGACCCGCATTGGTGACACGCAAGCGACAGCAGCGCGGCAAAGGGGGTGAAATCAAAGCTTTTGACAGCACAGGCGCTCGGCGGCACTGTCCGGCGGGTGGGGAAACGGGGGAATGATCATGGCCGACACGACGATATTGGTGCCCGCCGCCGCATTGGTGGTGTGGACGGTGGTGATGTTCTGCTGGATGCTGGTCCACCGGATGGGCTTGTTCCGCCAGCACGGCATCAATGTCGCCAAGATGCCGCCCGGCGCGATCGGCGGCGACATCGCCCGCGTCGCGCCCGAGGCGAAGGACTGGGTGGCGCAAAACTACAACCACCTGATGGAGCAGCCGACGATCTTCTACGCAGCCTGCGTCATCCTGTCGCTGGGCGGGGCGAGCGGGTACGACGTGGGGCTGGCATGGTTCTATGTCGCGGTGCGCGTGGTCCACTCGGTCTGGCAGGCGCGCGTCAACGTGGTGTCGGTGCGAGCATCGCTTTTCGTCGTGTCGAGCCTGGCGCTGGTGGTGCTGGCGATCCGCGCGTTCCTGTCGGTGCTGGGCTGATCGCGCCAATCAACCCCGCACGAACAGGCTGGCGAGTTCCACGTGGGTCGACCAGCGGAACTGGCCCACCGGGCGCAGTTTGACGAGGCGGTATCCGCCCGCCACCAGCGCGGCGGCGTCCTTGGCCCAGCTCGACGGATTACAGCTGATATAGCAGATGCGCGGTACCGCGCTCTGGGCCAGATAGGCCACCTGCTCCTTCGCCCCGGCGCGCGGCGGGTCGAGCAGCACCGCGTCGAAGCGGCCGAGTTCGTCGGCCTGCAACGGATTGCGGAACAGGTCGCGGTGCATGGCAAAGACCTGCCTCTGCGCGATGCCCGCCGCCGACTTGCATGCCAGATGCGCGTCGCGCGCGGCTTCGGCAGCCAGCACTTTCGCGCCGCCTGCTGAGAGGGCGAAGGCGAAGGTGCCGAGGCCGGAGAACAGGTCTGCGGCATGTTTCGCGCCCGCCAGCCATTCGCTCGCGGCACCGACCAGCGCGGCCTCGCCCTCTCGCGTGGGTTGCAGGAAGCTTCCCGGAGGCAGCGCCACCGGCACGCCCGACAGGGTGACGGTCGCAGGCTCCGGCTCCCAATGGGTTTCGGGGCCATAGCCGTCGTTCAGCGTCAGCCGCGCGAGACCGTTCTGCTGCGCGAAGGCAATCAGCGCCTCGGTCTCGGCCAGCCCCTCGGGCGTGTAGCCGGTGATGTTGCAGTCGACCCCCTGATCGCAGAGCGTCAGCTGGATGTCGGCGGACAGGCGCTTGCGGCCGAAGCCCGCGATCAGGCGGCGCAGCGGCGCGACCAGCGCGAAGATTTCGGGCGCCAGCACCTCGCACTGCTGCATGTCGACGATAGTGTGCGAGCGTTCCTCGCGGAAACCGATGCGCGCCGATTTTCCGCGCGCCTCGGCATGCAGCGTGGCGCGGCGGCGGCTGCGCGGCGGGGAGAGTTCGGCGGGCTCCAGCGTTTCGGGTGTCAGCCCCTGCCCCTCGGCGGCGTTGGCGACGCGGCTGGTGACGAAATCGCGCCAGCTTTCCTCGTCCAACTGCTGCAGCTGGCAGCCGCCGCATTGGGGGAAATGTCGGCAGGGCGGCTGTGCGTGATGCGGGCCGGGCGTGATGGTGCCGTCGGGCGCGACATCGTCGCCGGGGGCGGTCAGCGCGACAAAGCGCCCGTCCTGCGTCTGGCCATCGCCCTTGGCGGCGATGCGTGTAACAATACTCATAGGGCGGCGCACATAGCATCGCGCACCGATTCCGCCAGCATCGCGGCAGTGAAATCGGCACCGGTGCGTCGCGCGGCATCTGCATGCAGCCACACGGCCTCTGTCGCGGCGCGGAATGCATCGCCCGTGACCGCAAGGCGCGAGGCGGTGAGTCCCGCCAGCACATCGCCCGTGCCCGCGACCGACAGCCAGCTGGGCGACGGCGGCGCATAGGCCAGCGCGCCGCCGGGCGACGCGACCAGCGTGTCGGCGCCCTTGGCGATCACGATGGCCCCGGCGGCCTGCGCAAGGCAGAGCGCGCGGCAGGGTTTGGTGCCCTTGCCCGACAGGCCGAAGGATTTCTCCAGCGCCGCCATCTCGCCCTCATGCGGGGTAAGCACCAGCGGTGCGCTGCGGTCCGCGCGGTCGGCAGGCCGCAGCAGGGTCGGCGCATCGGCATCAAGCACCAGCGGGTGGCCGCTGGCCAGCGCCGCCTCCATGCGTTCGCGCGCCTGATGATCGCGGCCAAGGCCGGGGCCGCACAAGACGGCGGCGATACGTTCGTCCGACAGGGCATCGGGCAGCGGCATGTTGCCCGGCGCGCGCAGCACGACCAGATCGGCGGGCGCATTATACAGCGGTTCCTGCGCCAGCAATTTGACATAGCCCGCCCCGCCCAGCGCCGCCGAGCGCGCAGCCATCAGCGCCGCGCCCGCCATCGGGCCGGCCACGACGGCGACCAGCCCGCGCCGGTATTTATGCGCGTCTGCCGCGGGTGCCGAGATCGTGGGCTTGCCGATCAGCCGCGCGCCGCCCGGTTCAGTGTCGCAGCCGATGTCCACCAGCCGCGCCTGCCGCCAATGCGCCATGGCGGGCATCAGGAAATGCGCAGGCTTCCACGCCCCCAGCGTGATGCACAGGTCGTATTGCGGCAATTCGTCGATCAGCAGTTCGCCGCTGTCGGTCGCGACGCCGCTGGGCAGGTCGATGGCGATGCGGCGCGCATGCCGCGCCGATAATCCGTGCAGCATGTCGCGCAGCACGCCGGTCACTTCGCGGTTGAGGCCGCTGCCGAACAGGCAATCGACCAGCACCGTTCCCCTTGCCTCGGCGGCATCGACGACCGGGCCGGAATAGAGCGAGGCCGCGCGTTTCGCCGCATCGGTGGCGGGCGGCAGCGCGGCGATCAGCTGAACCGGAAAACCGCGTTCGCGCAGGGTTTCGGCGATCACATAGCCGTCGCCGCCATTATTGCCGGGGCCGCACAGCACGGTGACGGGCGCGCCGCTGGCGATGCGCCAGACCCATTCCGCCGCGCCGCGCCCGGCCCGCTGCATCAACGTGTGAACATCGGTGCCCGCATCCATCAGCCTCTGTTCCGCATCACGCATCTGCGCGGCGATCAGCACCTGATCGGGCGCGATCGGGTGCGGCTGGTGATGCATCGCCGCAGCCTCTTCAGCGGCGATAGAGCTGGTCGACGTCGCGCACCGCCCCGCGTGAAGCACTCGTGGTCATCGCGGCATAGGCGCGCAGCGCGTCGGACACCTTGCGCGGGCGCGGGTGAACGGGCCTCCACGCGTCCTCGCCCTTGGCTTCCATGTCGGCGCGGCGGCGGGCCATTTCGGCGTCGCTGATCATCAGGTCGATCGTGCGGCCGGGAATGTCGATGGCGATGGTGTCGCCCGTCTCGACCAGCCCGATCGCGCCGCCCTCCGCCGCTTCGGGCGAGGCATGGCCGATGGAGAGGCCGCTCGTGCCGCCCGAAAAGCGCCCGTCGGTGACCAAAGCGCAGGCCGCGCCCAGACCTTTGGATTTCAGATAGCTGGTCGGGTAGAGCATTTCCTGCATCCCCGGCCCGCCGCGCGGTCCTTCATAGCGGATCACCACGACTTCGCCCGCCTTGACCTCGTCGCCCAGGATGCCGACGACGGCGGCTTCCTGGCTTTCATAGACGCGCGCGGGGCCGGTGAATTTCAGGATGCTTTCATCGACGCCCGCGGTCTTCACGATGCAGCCGTCGCGCGCGATATTGCCGAACAATACCGCCAGCCCGCCATCCTGTGAAAAGGCGTTCTCGGCATTGCGGATCACGCCATTGTCGCGGTCGGTGTCGAGCGATTCCCAGCGGCGGTTCTGGCTGAAGGCGGTCTGCGTCGGCACGCCGCCGGGGGCCGCGGCATAGAAATTGCGCACGCTGTCGGAATTGGTCTGCGTGATGTCCCAGCGCGCGATCGCCTCGCTCATCGAACGGCTGTGCACGGTGGGGCAATCGCCGTTGATCAGGCCCGCGCGGTCGAGCTCGCCAAGGATCGCCATGATGCCGCCCGCGCGGTGGACGTCCTCCATGTGCACGTCGGCCTTTGCGGGGGCGACCTTGGAGAGGCAGGGGACATGGCGCGACAGGCGGTCGATGTCCTCCATGGTGAAATCGACCTTGGCTTCATGCGCGGCGGCCAGCAGGTGCAGCACCGTATTGGTCGACCCGCCCATCGCGATGTCCAGGCTCATCGCATTCTCGAACGCGGCATGGGTCGCGATATTGCGCGGCAGCGCGCTCTCGTCGTCCTGTTCGTAGTAGCGCTTGCACAAATCGACGATCAGGCGCCCCGCCTCGCGGAACAGCGCCTCGCGGTCGGCGTGGGTGGCCAGCATCGATCCATTGCCGGGCAGCGACAGGCCCAGCGCCTCGGTCAGGCAGTTCATCGAATTGGCGGTGAACATGCCGCTGCACGATCCGCAGGTCGGGCAGGCGCTGCGCTCGATCGCGGTCACTTCCTCGTCGGTATAGCTCTCGTCAGCGGCGGCGACCATCGCATCGACCAGGTCGAGCGCATGCTCCTTGCCTTTCAGCACGACCTTGCCCGCTTCCATCGGTCCGCCGCTGACGAACACGACCGGGATGTTGAGGCGCATCGAGGCCATCAACATGCCCGGCGTGATCTTGTCGCAGTTCGAGATGCAGACGATGGCGTCGGCGCAATGCGCGTTGACCATATATTCGACGCTGTCGGCGATGATGTCGCGGCTGGGCAGCGAATAGAGCATGCCGTCATGGCCCATCGCGATACCGTCATCGACCGCGATGGTGTTGAATTCCTTGGCGACGCCGCCCGCCGCCTCGATCTCGCGCGCGACCAGCTGGCCCAGGTCCTTCAGATGCACGTGGCCCGGCACGAACTGGGTGAAGCTGTTGCTGATCGCGATGATCGGCTTGCCGAAATCCTCGTCCTTCATGCCGGTGGCGCGCCACAGCCCGCGCGCGCCCGCCATGTTGCGGCCGTGGGTGGTGGTGCGTGAACGATAGGCAGGCATTATCGGGACTCCGGTGGTGTTTTGTTGCGCGGACCGCGCGTTCAGCGGCGCCTCTAGCGCAGGCGCCACTGTAACCGAAGCAAGAAATATTGTCCCGCCCCAATCCTGCGATTGGACTACAGCTTCAGCAGCTCGTCGGTGCGTTTCGCGACATCGGCGATGATGTCGGCCCAGCGCGCCTGTTCGCGTTCGGTGCGGATCAGGTCGTTGCGCACCTCGATCGCGAGATAGGGGCGGTCATGCGCCTCGCCGTGGCGGTTCATCGTGGCATTGAGCTGCTTGCCCGAATAGGGCTCGTTGTCGCCCACGGTCAGCCCGTATTCGCGGAACAGCCGCATCGCATGCGCCGCCGCCTCGCCCTGTTCGTTATACAGCAGGCCGACATGCCACGGACGCTCCTTGCCGGGATCGCTGGCCATGGCGGGGGTAAAGCTGTGAAGCGAGAGGATCAGGCTGGGCGCCGCGTCCTCCAGCCATTGCTCCATCGCGTCGTGATAGGGGTGGTAGAACCGCTTCAGCCGCCCCTCGCGGTCGGCGCCGATATTGCCGGGGATCAGGACGCCGTCGCTTTCCTCGGGGATCAGCCTTGGATGGTCCTCCTCGCGGTGGAGGTCGACGACGAGGCGGCTGACATTGCCGAGATGTGCGGCGATGCCGTGGCGGCGGGCCATGCGGTCGGCGACCGCGCCGACGCCGATGTCCCAGCCGATGTGATCGTCCAGCTGCGCCTGCGTGATGCCCAGTTCGATGCCTTCGGGCACGCGGTTCGATGCGTGGTCGGACACCAGCACGATGCCGCCATGGACGGGCGTGCCGATGCGGCGCCAGCTTTCGGTTTCCTCGATCATAAAAGCGTCCCGCTCATCTGCCACCAGCCGGGATGGCGGGTGGCGATTTCCGCCGCGGCGGCATCGCGCGCCTCGCCGCTTTCGTACAGCGCAAAGCAGCTTGCGCCCGAACCCGACATGCGCGCCAGCCACGGATGGGTGGCCTTCAATGCGCCGACGATCTGCCCGATGGCAGGGACCAGCGCGCGCGCGCCGTCTTCCAGATCGTTGCGCGCCTTGGGCACGATCTCGCGCAGGCTGCCCTCGGCCAGCGGGCCCTGATCCAGCCCGTTCCACGCCTTGAACACCGGGCCGGTCGCCAGCGGTTTGCGCGGATTGACCAGCAGAACCGCCATGCCGGTCAGCTCGCTGTCGATCACGTCGAGGTCGGTGCCGGTGCCGGTGCCGCGTGCGGTCCGGCTGATCACGCAGGCAGGCACGTCCGCGCCCAGCCGCGCGGCGCGTTCCTGCCAATCGTCGGGCCAGCCATAGGTGTCGCAGATCATGCGGATCAGCGCGCCCGCATCGGCGCTGCCCCCGCCCAGCCCGGCGGCGACGGGCAGGTTCTTTTCCAGCGTGACGTGCCATCCATCAGGCCCATCCGCACCGGGGCGCGGAAAGGCGTTCAGCGCCTGCATCAATATGTTGTCGCCCACCGGCGATCCGCCCAGCGCATCGGCGAACTCGCCCACGACCTGCAGGCGGTCCTCGGCCTGTCCGGTCCTGACCGACAACACATCGCCCGCATCGACGAAGGCGAAGATCGTCTCGATATCGTGATAGCCGTCGGCCCGCCTGCCCCGCACATGCAGGGCCAGGTTGATCTTGGCATGGGCGATGGCTTGCAAGGTCGGTCGCGCCCTACATGTTCGGATAGTTGGGTCCGCCGCCGCCCTCGGGAGTGACCCAGTTGATGTTCTGGGTCGGGTCCTTGATGTCGCAGGTCTTGCAGTGGACGCAGTTCTGCGCGTTGATCACGAATTTGGGATCGCCCTCTTCCACGCCGACGAATTCATAGACGCCCGCCGGGCAGTACCGCGCCGACGGCCCGGCGAAGACCGGCAGGTTGATCTTCAGCGGGACCTCCTTGTCCTTGAGCTGAAGATGGCAGGGCTGGTCTTCCTCGTGATTGGTGTTCGACAGGAACACGGACGACAGCCGGTCGAAGCTGATCACTCCGTCGGGCTTGGGATAGTCGATCGGCTTGAACAGGTCCGCGCGCATCAGCTTGTCGCAGTCGCGGCCGTGCTTCATCGTGACGGGCAGGCCGATCTTGAACGTGCGCATCCACATGTCGGCACCGGCCAGCACCGTACCCAGCGCGCTGCCGAACTTGGCGACGGCGGGCTCGGCGTTCTTCACCTTCTTCAGTTCTTCCGCGATCCAGCTTGACCGCAGGGTCGTCTCGTAATCCAGCACCTCGTCGCCCGCGCGCTCGGCGGCGATGGCGGCGGCAACGCTTTCGGCCGCCAGCATCCCCGATTTCATCGCGGTGTGGCTGCCCTTGATGCGCGGCACGTTGACGAAGCCCGCCGCGCAGCCGATCAGCGCGCCGCCGGGGAAGGTCAGCTTTGGCACCGATTGCCAGCCGCCCTCGTTAATCACGCGCGCGCCATAGGACACGCGCTTGCCGCCTTCCAGGATCTTGCGGATCTCGGGGTGCTGCTTCCAGCGCTGGAATTCCTCGAACGGATAGAGATAGGGATTCGCGTAATCGAGCGCGACGACGAAGCCCAGCGCCACCTGCCCGTTCGCCTGATGGTAGAGGAAGCCCCCGCCCCATGCCTCGTTCTCGGACAGCGGCCAGCCCTGCGTGTGGATGACGCAGCCCGGATCGTAGTTCTTGGGATCGATGTCCCACAATTCCTTCATGCCCAGACCATAGGTCTGCGGCTCGCAATTCGCTTCGAGGTCAAAGCGCGACTTCAGCATCTTGGTCAGCGACCCGCGCGCACCCTCGGCGAACAAAGTGTACTTGCCGTGCAGTTCCATGCCGGGCTGGTAATCCGCCTTGTGGCTGCCATCGGCGGCGACGCCCATGTCGCCGGTGGCGACGCCCTTCACCGAACCGTCGTCGTTCCACAGGATCTCGGCCGCGGGGAAGCCGGGGAA
Organism: Croceicoccus sp.; assembly: GCF_983967925.1. Classification (NCBI taxonomy): domain Bacteria; kingdom Pseudomonadati; phylum Pseudomonadota; class Alphaproteobacteria; order Sphingomonadales; family Erythrobacteraceae; genus Croceicoccus; species Croceicoccus sp. Next base: position 41,175 of record NZ_CFETID010000014.1, read on the forward strand.
GATCTCGACCCCCATCCCCTCGGCCTTTTCGGCCAGCCAGCGGCACAGATTGCCAAGGCTGCCGGTATAATTGCCGTCGTTCGACATGAACGGGGGCAGCATGATCTCGGGCATGGAATATTTGCCGGTGCGCGTCAGCACCCAGTGGAGGTTGTCCGTGACCGGCGTTTCGGCCAGCGGGCAGCCGTCGTCGCGCCAGTCGGGCAGCAGCTCGTCCAGCGCGCGCGGATCGACCACCGCGCCCGACAGGATATGCGCGCCGATCTCGGATCCCTTTTCAAGGACGCAGACCTCCAGCGCCTCGTTCACCTGTTTCAGCCGGATCGCCGCTGCAAGGCCCGCCACCCCGCCACCGACAATGACGACATCATAGGGCATGGATTCGCGTTCGGACATGGCAGGCTCCCTCTTCGGCTCTCTCACGAAATCTGTCGGCGCAATGACAGACCGGTTATTCTACGCTCGCGATTGGACTTGATTGCAGAACGCCGCGTGGTCAAGGGTGGGGGCGAAAAATCGGATTCCCATTCGGGCAGCAATGTGACCACTTTCAACGATCCCGGGGCTGATCGCAGCGACAATTCGGCACTGGTCGAAAGCTGGTCCGCGTTCTGGGCAGATGCGGGCGTGGACCTGTCGTTCGATGACGATCCGCGCGACTGGATCGCCGAAGCCGCGCCCCCGCCCGAAGCGCCCGAGCGCGAGGCAGACGCCCCCCGCCCGCGTCCGGCCCAAGCCGCCCCTGCCGCAGCGCCCGCGATCGGCGGCCCTTCGGATCGCTGGCCCACCACGCTCCCCGCGTTTCGCGACTGGTGGATGACCGAGCCGATGGTGGATGCGGGCGCCCCCGCGGGCCGCGTGGCCCCGGTAGGCGAAGCGGGCGCAAGGCTGATGATCCTTGTCGCCGATCCGGCCGAGGACGACGGCGATGCCCTGCTGTCGGGCGAGGACGGGCGGCTGCTGGACGCGATGCTGGCGGCGATGGGGCTGGAACGCAAAGACTGCTATCTGGCCTCCGCCTTGCCGCGCCACACCCCCGCCGCCGACTGGCGCAGCCTGCATCAGGCGGAACTCGGCGCATTATTAAGGCATCACATCGCATTGACCGCGCCGCAGATGCTGGCGATTCTCGGCGGCGAACTGGTCACGATCCTCGCGCCGGAGCGATTCGACGCGGCATCCGCGCAGGGCGCTATCCGCATCGAAACCGGCGGAGAAGCGCGGGAAATCCCGGTGCTGGCAAGTTATCCACTGGCGGTCATGCGCGGCAGACCGCAGGCAAAGGCGCTTTGGTGGCGACGCTGGCTATCGCTCTCTTGCCCGTATTGACGAAACCGCGCGGCGGATTCACCCTTTGTTGAGCAACGCTTTTTACCCTCGGGCGCGGGAAAGCACCCGGTCTTTGCGCTGGCTGGAACAGGCAAGAAGGAATCGCTGATCCATGGCTGCAGTTTTGTCCCGGCGTCTGGCCGGGCCCCTTATCTCTTTTCTGGCGCTGGCCGCGCTGGGCACCGCCCCCGCGGCGGCCAATGTCGCGAATGCCGTCGCCGCGGTCGAGCAGTCGGCCCATATCCCCGCGCAACTCAGCGACGAGGACCGCGCCTTTTATGCCGAGGTGTTCCGCCAGATCGATGCGGAGAACTGGGCGCAGGTCGATTACATGCTGGCGCAAAAGCCCGACGGCATGCTGACGCAGCTGGCGCTGGCCGAATATTATCTTGCGCCCACCTCGCCCAAGATCGAGCTGCCCGCGCTGAACGCATGGCTGTCGCGCGGCACGGATTTGCCGCAGGCGGGCCAGATCGGGCGGCTGGCGCTGAAGCGCGGCCTCGAAAGCGCGCCCAGCCTGCCCAGCACGCAGCGGCTCGTGTCGATCCGCGCGCCCGAAAAGCGCACGCGCCCGCGTTCGGTGGGCGACGGGTCGATGCCCGAGAGCATCGCCAGCGCCATTCTGGAGCGGATCACCAATGACGATCCCGGCGGCGCGCGCATTCTGCTCGACGGCGTGGATGCGGGCCTTTCCAGCAGCGCGCGAGCCGAATGGCGGCAGCGCGTGGCGTGGTCCTATTACATCGAGAACGACGACAACAACGCGCTGAACCTTGCGCGCAATGTCGCCAATGGCGGCACCGGCCCATGGGTGGCCGAAGGCTGGTGGGTCGCGGGGCTGGCCGCATGGCGGCTGAGCAATTGCGAGATGGCGGCGGACGGATTCACCCGCGCCGCGCAGACCGCGGACAATCAGGAATTGCGCGCCGCCGCGCATTACTGGGCCGCGCGCAGCTTCACCCGCTGCCGCCAGCCGGAGGAAGCCGCCCCCGCGCTGCGCCGCGCGGCGGGCTATTCCGAAACGCTGTACGGCATGCTGGCCGCCGAGCAACTGGGCATGCGCCTGCCGCCGATCCAGTCGGGCACCGGTTTCGACCGGGGCGACTGGAACGCGCTGGCCGGCAATCCCAACATTCGCACCGCCGTCGCCCTGACCGAGATCGGGCGCGAGGGGCTGGCTGACGAAGTGCTGCGCCATCAGGCACAGATCGGCAGCCCGCAGCAATATCAGCCTCTGGCGCGGCTGGCCCGCACGCTGGGCCTTCCCGGCACGCAGCTGGCGATGGCCTATAACGCGCCGCCGGGGACCAAGCCCGATTCCGCCACGCGCTATCCGCTGACGCGCTGGCAGCCGGTCGACGGCTGGCGCGTCGATCCGGCGCTCGCCTTCGCGCACACGCTGCAGGAATCGCGTTTCCAGCCCGAAGCCGTCAGTCCGGCGGGCGCGGTCGGGCTGATGCAGATCATGCCGATCACCGCGCGCCACCATGCGGGGCTGGGCCTTGGACAGAGCACCTCGGCACTGCAGGATCCGCCCACCAATATGAGCTATGGGCAGCGCCATCTGGAAATGCTGCGCGATTCCAGCGGCACGCAGGGCCTGCTGCCCAAGATCATGGCCGCCTATAACGCGGGGCTGTCGCCGGTGCAGCGCTGGAACAGCGAGATCAACGCGCAGGGCGATCCGCTGCTGTGGATGGAATCGATCCCCTATTGGGAAACGCGCGCCTATGTCGCGATCGTGACGACCAATTACTGGATGTACCAGCGCCAGATGGGCCGCGATTCCGATGCGCGCGAGGCCTATGCCCAGAACCTGTGGCCGCGCTTTCCGGGTGTCGAGGGCAGCGATGCAGTGGCGATGCACGGCAAGGAAGTCACCTCGCCCATCGTGCGCAGCGGGGGCTGAGCGGCGGACATGGCGATCGACGAAACGCGCGTCTTCAAGCCAATCAATATCGCGCTGCTGACCGTGTCGGACACGCGCACGCGCGAGGACGACACCAGCGGCGACATATTGGCGGGCCGCATTGCGGCGGCTGGGCACATACTGGCCGACCGCGCGATCATCCGCGACGATGCCGAACTGATCACCGCCGAACTGCACCGCTGGATCGAGGATGAGAATATCGACGCGGTCGTCACGACGGGCGGCACCGGCCTGACCGGCCGCGACGTCACGCCCGAGGCGCTGGAGAGGGTCAAGACCCGCGACATCCCGGGCTTTGGCGAGCTGTTCCGCTATCTGTCGCTGAAGACCATCGGCACCAGCACGGTGCAGTCGCGCGCCTGCGCGGTGGTGGCACGGGGCACCTATATCTTCGCGCTGCCGGGATCGAACGGGGCGGTGAAGGACGGCTGGGACGGCATATTGGCCGAACAGCTCGACAGCCGGAACCGGCCCTGCAATTTCGTCGAGCTGATGCCGCGCCTGAAAGAACGCTAGTTGCGTTTGACGCCCGCGGCCTGAAGCCTTGCGATCAGATCCGGCGCCTCTCCTTCCAGAGCGGCCTTGGGGACGAGGTTGAAGAACATCTCGGTCTGGTAGAGCAGCACGGTGCCGGGCGTTTCGTCCCAGCGGTAGAAATCGGCGAAAGGCACGCGCGCTTCACCCCTCTCCGATGTGAAGAGAACGCCTTCTGCATCCCAAGCGATGTGCGATGGCAGGCGCAGCGCGGCGCTCTGCCGGTGCTGGCGGCGTCCCAGATTGGGCACCAGCCAGATATGGTTGATCGCAAGGATCGCCGGAACCGCCATGACGAACACAAGCGCAATCCCTGACAGGCGGCCATAGGCAACAAGGTCGAGCACGATCAGAAGGACCAGCAGGACAAGCACTGCGACGATCAGCTTGCCGATCAGCCCGCTCGTCATGCGCCGGATCATGTGTCGCCGCATCGCTTCGACGACTAGGTTCTCGTCCACCCGATATAAAAAAGGTCCGTGGGTTCCCATGCCGCGGCGATAATCGGGTAGCGTGAACAAAGCTATAAGTTCTTGTTTTGTTCTTTGCCGCCGAGTAATTTGCGGCCATGCCGAGTCGCCCTAATCCCGCGCATCACGAGGCCCAGCGAGGCCGCGGCGCGCCCAGCAATGCGGTGCCGCAGCGCTTCGGCCTGGCCGAGCGGCTGGCGGACGGCGACTGGCTGGACGAGGTCGAGACCATCGACGGCGCGGCGGGCCGGCGGCGGACAATTGTGACCGATGAGCATCCCCGCTCGATCCTGACGTTCAACACCTCGCCCGACATCGGCTTCGACCGCTCGATCAACGCCTATCGCGGGTGCGAGCATGGCTGCATCTATTGCTTCGCGCGCCCGACCCATGCCTATCACGATCTGTCCCCCGGCCTCGATTTCGAGACCAAGCTGTTCGCCAAGCCCGATGCCGCCGAATTGCTGCGCAAGACGCTGGCGAAACCCGGCTATGCGCCGCGCCCCATCGCGATGGGGACCAACACAGATCCCTATCAGCCGATCGAGGGGCGCTATCGCATTACGCGTGCCATCCTCGAGCTATGCCTTGAGGTCCGGCACCCCGTCACCATCACCACCAAGTCCGACCGGCTGCTGCACGATCTGGACCTGCTGGCGGAAATGGCGCGGCACCGGCTGGTCGCGGTCGGGATTTCGGTCACCAGCCTCGACGCGCGGTTGTCGCAGACGCTGGAACCGCGCGCGCCTTCGCCCGAAAAGCGGCTGGCCGCGCTGGCAAGGCTGGCCGAGGCGGGCGTGCCGACGCATGGCATGATCGCGCCCGTCGTCCCCGCGATCACCGACGAGTTCATCGAACGCACCGTGGCCCGGCTGGCCGAGGCGCGGGTGAACAGCGCGGGCTGGATCATGATGCGCCTACCGCACGAGGTCGCGCCGCTGTTCCGCGAATGGCTGGACGTGCATTACCCCGACCGTGCGGCCAAGGTGATGGCGCTGGTGCAGGAGATGCGCGGCGGCCGCGATAACGAGCATCGCTTCCACGAACGGTTCAGGCCAAAGGGCGCGTGGGCCGACATGCTGCAATCCCGCTTTCGGCTGGCCTTGAAGCGCAGCGCGATCCCGCAGCGGAAACCCGCGCTCGATTGCAGCAATTTTCGCCCGCCTTCGCGCGACGGGCAACTGGCGCTGTTCTAGCTCGCCGCCGCCCGCTGCACCCATGGCTCGGCGGTGCGGTCGACCTGCATCGGCCCGGCATAGGGAGTGCATAAAGACAGCGCCTCTTCCGGCGAACCCCGCATCCACAGATCGCGCTGGCCGGGATCGATCAGCACCGGCGAGCGATCGTGCAGATCAGCACAAACGGGCGCCGCATCGGTCATCACCATCGAATAGACCGCGCCCCACTCGTCGCTCTGCCGCCAGATGCCTGCCGCGGTGAAGACGGGCTGATCGGGCAGGCTGAACCAGCTGCGCGTCTTGGCGCCTTTCGGCCCCTCCGCCTCGGCAAAAGCGGTCATCGGGATCAGGCAGCGCCGTTCGGCAAAGCTGTAACGCCACATGAAGCTGTCCAGCCGGTCACAGCGCGCATTATTGACGGGTTTTGGTTTCAGCATCCGGCCCGACTTGCCCTTCAGCGACAGCGGAAAACCCCAGACCATGCTGCGCAGGCCTGCTGCGTCCAGCACCAGTCCGGGATAGCCGGGAAACACCTCCTCGCCAACGTTGGTGCCCGCGGGCGCGTCCACGCCGAACAGCCGCGCCACCTCGTCGGCGGCTTTCGTCATGCGATAGAGATTGCACATGGACGAAGGCTGCCGCGCGGGCGGGCGGCTGTCAAAGGCGAAGCGATGCGTTAGAGGCTGATCCGCGCGCTCAGGCGGAAATTGCGGCCCGCCATCGGCACGAAATCCTTGGTCACGCTGGAATGGCGGCGCGCGTCGACGTCGAAGATATTGTCGACCTGCGCAATCACCGTCAGGTTGCGATTGCCGCGCCACGGCTTCCACGCCAGCGAGGCATCGACCATCGTGAAGCCGTCGGTCTTCGTCTCATATTCGGCGGTGCGGTCCTGATCGTCGAACAGGCCGACCTCGACGCGCCCTTCCAGCTGGCGCGTCTGCGCCGTCAGCGCATAGCGCGCCGAAAGCGGCGGGATCAGCGGCACGGGCGAACCGTCGTCCAGTTCCGCGCGGACATAGCTGGCCGAAATCTCGTTGCCGATGGTCACCCCGCCCAGCCTGACGAGCGGGAAGGCGGTCTCGGCCTCGAAGCCGATATAGTCCGCATCCTCCTGAAGCTGCTGGAAGACGGGGAGGTCGTCCTCTTCCTCGCCGGTGGCGGCCAGATAGATGTAATCGTCGAACTTTGTGGCAAAGCCGGTCAGCGCGAAGGTCGCGGGGCCGAAAGCGCCGCGCACATAGGCCTCGATCCCCAGCGCCTTTTCGGTGTCCAGGAACGGGTCGCCGATTTCGAACTGCTGGGTCGCAGGATGCGGGCCATCGGCATAAAGCTCCTCGCCCGCGGGCGCGCGCTCGACGCGGCTGCCGTTGAGGCCGAAGCGCAGTCCGCTCGCGGTCTCGTGCCAGACGCCGATCGCGCCCGAGAAGCTGTCGAAATTGCGCGAGGCATAGCCGTCGGCGGACTGATCGGAGTGTTCGTAGCGTCCCGCCAGTTCCAGCGTCACCGCGTCGAGATCGAGTTCCTGCAGCGTGAACAGCGCGAACTGGCTGGTGGTATTGGGCGGCACGAAGGCCTCCGCACCCACCGCGTCGAGTTCGCGGCGATAATATTGCGCGCCCAGCGAGCCGCCACCATTCGCGCCCAGCAGGCCGCCGCGCTGGACCAGTTCGACGCGGCCTTCGATGCCATTGACGTCGAACACCGTGCCGGTCTCGCCGCTTTCCAGCTCGGTGTGGGTGTAATTGGTCACGCCCCAGCGGGTCCTGACCTCGGCGAAGGGGCCGTCATCGAAGGACAGCGACCCGCGCAGATCGGCGCGCCACTGGCGCATGTCGATGTCGACGGTCTCGTGGTCGTGGCCTTCCTCTTCATGGCCGTGATCTTCATCATGATCTTCGTCGCCGTGGTCCTCGCCCCCTTCCTCGTGCGCGTGGCCCGCGCCGGGGCGCAGCGGCACGCCGTAGAATGTGTCGTAGAGGCCGACCGACACGCCGAGCGTCGCCCGCTCGCCGATCCACGACACGCCGGCACCCGCCGACCATGTCTCGGTATCCGAATTCTCGACGATGCCGCGCACATTGGCGGCCTCGATCAGCTCCTCGGCTTCCTCGGGCTCGTCCGCATGTTCGGCGGCTTCGGCCAGCAATTCGGCGCGCAGGCCGTCGCTGAGGGCATAGCCCGGAACCTCGAGGTCATTGGTCTTGCGCCACGATCCGTCGACATGGACAACGAATTCCCGGCCCAGCGGCGCGTCGATCGATGCGCCGATCTGGCGCAGGTCGGACGCGGTGTCGGTGGCGGCGGTGCCGTCGACATGCACCGGCTCGTCCGGAATGCGCAGCGGGATGCGGCGGTCGATGACATTGACCGCGCCGCCGATGGCCGAGCTGCCGTAGAGCAGGCTGGCGGGGCCGCGCAGCACCTCGATCCGGTCGGCGATCAGCGGGTCGATGGTGACCGCGTGATCGGCCGAGGTGTTCGACGCGTCGATCGCGCCGATCCCGTCGGTGAGGACGCGCACGCGCTCTCCCTGAAAGCCGCGCAGCACTGGGCGCGAGGCGCCGGGGGCGAAGCCGGTCGCCGACACGCCGGGCAGATTGGCAAGCACGTCGCCGATCTGGCCCGCCATCTCGCGCTGAAGCTCGACCCCGCTGACGACCGAGGTGCCCGCCAGCACGTCCAGCCTGCCCACGCCGCCACCAGTGACGACGATATCGGGGCCGTGGAAATCGTCGTCCCTGTCGGCGCCTGCATCGGCATCGGTATCGGCAGGGGGCGGCGGCGGAGTCTCGGCCTGCTGGGCCTGCGCGGCCAGCGGCATCAGCCATGCGGCGGCACCGACAAGAAGAGAAAGGCGGCGGGCGTTTCGTGCATGATATAACATATCATCGCCGTTAGATCGAAGGACCGACGCGATCAAGAGGCTTGTTGCATGTGCGACAAGATTTTTCAGCCTCCGCCGTCCGGCGTCAGGCGACCAGCTTCATCTGCGGCACCGCGCGCGCCTTCAGGGCGACATTGGACACGCCCGCAATCTCGCTGATGCGATCGGTCAGTTCACCGTCCAGCGCGAAATTGCGGCCCAGCAGCACGCGCGCATGCCGCCCCTCGCCCAGCAGCAGCGTCGCCACCACCTCGCCATTGGCGCGCGGTTCGGCGGGCAGCGCCAGCGCCAGTTCGGGCAGCGCCGCCTCGCTCGCCACGGTCAGCGTCAATTCCATGCGCGCGCTGCCGGTCACTTCCGACAGGGGACGCGCGCCGCGCACGGTGATGCGGGGCGGCTCTTCCGGATTGGGGCGGTCGAGCTCGACATTGAGCAGCACGCATTCGCCCGCCGCCGCCCATTTCTGGAACGGCTCGACCAGCGTTTCCTCGAAACAGCTGGCGGAAAAATTGCCGGTCTGATCGGAAAATTCTGCCGCCACGAAGTCGTTGCCGCGCTTGGTCTTGCGCTTGTTCACGCTCTCGACCAGCGCAGCCATGACAGCGCTGGATCTACTGGCTCCCCGCTGGCCCTTCTGCGGTTCAGCGGGCGTTTCGGCGACGCCGCCCTCGATCAGGCTGGCGTGGCTGCGCGCGCCGTTTGCGCTGGTGACCGCGCGCCATTGCGAGACGGGATGGGCGGCAAAATAGAAGCCGAAGTTCTCGCGCTCCTTCTCCATCTGCTCCTTGCGCGGCCATGGGTCGCAGTCGGACAGGCGCAAATCCGCCTGCGCATGGTCCTCGCCGCCGAACAAGGCGGCCTGCCCGCTCGCCTTTTCGCGCACCGCGGCATCGGTGACGGCCAGCAGCAGTTCGGCATTGGCGGTGATTTTCGCGCGATTGGGCTCCAGCGCATCCAGCGCACCGGCAGCGGCCAGCGCCTCCAACTGGCGGCGGTTCATCGATCCGGCGGGCAGGCGCTCGAACAGATCCTTCAGGCTCTCGAACCGGCCCCTTGCCTCGCGCTCCGCGACGATGGCGTCCATCGCCTTTTCGCCGACATTGCGCAGCCCCGCCAGCGCATAGCGGACCTGATGGCCCTCCTCGGTCGGCTCGACCGTATATTCCGCCTCGCTATGGTTGATGCACGGACCGGCCAGCGCAATGCCGGCGCGGCGCATGTCGTCGACGAAGATCGACAATTTCTCCGACTGATGCATGTCGAAGCACATCGCAGCGGCATAGAATTCATGCGGATAGTGCGCCTTCAGCCACGCGGTTTGATAGGCAAGCAGCGCATAGGCGGCGGCGTGCGACTTGTTGAAGCCATAGCCCGCGAACTTGTCGATCAAGTCGAACAGCTCGTTCGCCTTCTTCGCGTCGATATCCGACACCGCCTTGCAGCCCTCGACGAAGCGGCAGCGCTGCTGGTCCATCTCGGCCTGCACCTTCTTGCCCATCGCGCGGCGCAGAAGGTCGGCATCGCCAAGCGAATATCCCGCCAGGATCTGCGCGGCCTGCATCACCTGTTCCTGATAGACGAAGATGCCGTAGGTCTCGGCCAGGATGCCTTCCAGCTTGGGATGCGGATATTCGATCTCGGCAAGGCCGTTCTTGCGCTGGCCGAACAGCGGGATGTTGTCCATCGGGCCGGGACGATAGAGCGAGACGAGGGCGATGATATCCTCGAACTTGGTCGGCTTCACGGCGGACAGCGTGCGGCGCATGCCTTCCGATTCCAGCTGGAACACGCCGACCGTATCGCCCCGCTTGAGCAGGTCGAACACGCCCTTGTCGTCCCACGCCAACCCGTCGAGATCGACCGAAATCCCGCGCCGCCCCAGAAGATCGACCGCCTTGCGCAGCACCGACAGAGTTTTCAGGCCGAGGAAGTCGAACTTCACCAGCCCGCTCGTCTCGACATGCTTCATGTCGAACTGCGTCACCGGCATGTCCGACCGCGGATCGCGGTAAAGCGGAACCAGCTGCGACAAGGGCCGGTCGCCGATCACCACGCCCGCCGCGTGGGTCGAGGAATTGCGCGGCAGGCCCTCCAGCTGCATGGCCAGATCCACCAGCCGCTTCACATCGCCGTCGCGCTTGTATTCGCCGTGGAAATCCGCCGCCCCGTCCATCGTGCGCTTCAGCGTCCACGGGTCGGTGGGATGGTTGGGCACCATCTTGGTCAGCCGGTCGACCTGCCCGTAAGGCATCTGCAGGATGCGCCCGCAGTCGCGCAGCACCGCGCGGGCCTTCAGCTTGCCGAAAGTGATGATCTGCGCGACGTGGTCGTGGCCGTATTTCGCCTGCACATAGCGGATCACCTCGCCGCGCCGGGTTTCGCAGAAGTCGATGTCGAAGTCGGGCATCGACACGCGTTCGGGATTGAGGAAGCGTTCGAACAGCAGCCCCAGCCGCAACGGATCGAGGTCGGTGATGGTCAGCGCCCACGCGACCGCGCTGCCCGCGCCCGAACCGCGCCCCGGCCCGACCGGAATGCCATTGTCCTTGGCCCATTTGATGAAGTCGGCAACGATCAGGAAATAGCCGGGAAAGCCCATCTGGGTGATGATCCCGATCTCGAACTCCAGACGTTCCTCATATTCGCGGCGCTGCTCGTCGGTGAGGTCGTCGTACGCCTCCAGCCGCTTCGCCAGACCGGCGCGCGCATCCTCGGCCAGCGCCTTGGCCTCGCCCTCGAAATCACCGGCAAGGCTGGGCAGGATCGGCTTGCGATAGGGCGGCGCGACCGCGCAGCGCTGCGCGATCACCAGCGAATTCGTCAGGCCTTCGGGCAGGTCGGCGAACAGCTCCGCCATGTGCTCGGACGGCTTGACCCACGCGTCGCGGGGCGCGCGGGGGCGGTCCTCGGTATCGATATGGGTGCTGTTGGCGATGCACAGCATGGCGTCATGCGCGGCATGGAAGCCAGCCTCGTCGAACAGGGCGGGATTGGTCGCCACCAGCGGCAGGTCGCGCGCATAGGCAAGATCGATCAGCGCCTCTTCGCTCTCGCGCTCGTTCGTGGCGCCGCTGCGCGCGATCTCGACATAGAGGCGGCCCGGAAAATGCGGGACCAGCGCATCGGCATAGCGGTTCGCGGCGCTGTTCTGTCCATGCGCGAACAATCGGGCCAGCGCGCCCTCGCCCGCGCCGGTCAGGCAGATCAGCCCCTCGGTACGGCCAGCGAGGTCGGCCAAGGTGACATGCGGTTCCAGATGCAGCGGGCGTTCCAGATGCGCATTGGACACCAGATGGCACAAATTGTCATAGCCCTGCTCGTCCTGCGCATAGAGTGCGAGCCAGTCGACCGCCGGATCGCCGTTCTGGTTTTCCGAATCCGGCCGCGCCACGCCCAGCAGCGTGCCGATGATCGGCTGGACGCCCACATCCTTGCATGCGCCCGCGAACGCGATCGAACCGTAAAGCCCGTTGCGGTCGCAGATCGCGATGGCGGGAAAGCCGCGATCCTTGGCCAGCTTGGCCAGCTTCTTGGGGTCGATCGCGCCCTCCAGCATCGAATAGCTGGAAAGGACGCGCAGCGGAATGTAGCGGGCAAGAGTCGGACGCGAAGAGGCCATGCGCCAGTTATGGCGATGGCCTGCGCCGGGGCCAAGGGCCGCGGCTCGCTGGATGGTGGATAGGACCGGGAAAAACCGGCCCCGGGGACAATCAGCCCTTCGGCATGTCCTCGCGCCGCGACAGGGTCATGATCTCGCCCAGTTCGAACATCCGGTCGCCGGCTTTCTGGATGACGAGATCCTTGCGCTCTTCCTCAGGCATCGAGGCGACGAAGCGGATCATTTCGGCGAAGGTGCCGTCGCGAATCACCTGAAAGCCGCGGAACATGTCGCTCTTGTTCCCTTCCGGGCGGCGATGGATCGAGGCGTGGTCGTTCCAGTCGATACCATTGGGCACGTCGGACTCTCCGTGGAAAGTGGTGGGGCGGGTCATACTCATCGTCTCTCTCGCAAGGCTGTCCCGTCGGCCCCGGGTCCAGAGCGGGGGCCAAAGGGCGGTTCAGCCAATAAACGCCATAATGGCCCTGATCGTTCCGCGCAGCGGGGCGTTGGGCCGGGGGATCGGGCAGCGGATTGGGCGCGTCAGGCAAGCACGCCTTCGTGCAGCCTGACGACGCGGTCCATCTTGGCGGCCAGCCGCTCGTTATGCGTGGCGACCAGCGCCGAACTGCCCTGCCCGCGCACCAGCCGCAGGAATTCCTCCAGCACGCGGTCGCTCGTCGCCTCGTCCAGATTGCCGGTGGGTTCGTCCGCCAGCACCAGTTGCGGCTTGTTCGCCAGCGCGCGGGCCACGGCCACGCGCTGCTGCTCGCCGCCCGAAAGCTGGCTGGGCCGGTGATCCAGCCGCTCGCCAAGGCCCAGCGCGGTCAGCAGCTCCTCGGCCCGCGCGCGTGCCTCGGGGCGTGGAACCCCGGCGACAAGCTGCGGCAGCACTACGTTCTCGCGCGCGTCGAAATCGGGCAGCAGGTGATGGAACTGATAGACGAACCCAAGATGCTCGCGCCTTAAAGCCGTGCGCGCATCGCCGTTCGACTTTTCGGCGGAGCGCCCGCAGATCGTGATCTCGCCGCCAAAGCCGCCTTCCAGCAGGCCGACCGCCTGCAGCATGGTCGACTTGCCCGAACCCGACGGGCCCAGCAGCGCCACGATCTCGCCCGGCATGATTTCCATGTCCACGCCGCGCAGCACGTCGATGGTGACGCCGCCCTGCGTGAAGCTGCGGGTCAGGTTCGACAGGACGACGACAGGTGCACCGGGGGATTGTGTCACGGGATCACTCATAGCGAAGCACCTGCACCGGATCGGTGCTGGCCGCCTTGAAGGCAGGGTAAAGCGTGGCGAGGAACGACAGCACCAGCGCCATGATGACGATGGTCGTGACCTCTGCCGGATCGGTCCGCGCGGGCAATGTCGTCAGAAAGCGGATCGAGGGATCCCACAGTTCCTGCCCCGTCATCGTCTCGACCCCGCGCACGACCGCCTGCCGGAACGCCAGCGCGATGAAGCCCAGCGCCAGCCCCGCGCCGGTACCCAGCGCGCCGATCAGGAAGCCCGCGGTCACGAATATCTTGAGGATCGAGCGGCGCGTCGCGCCCATCGTGCGCATGATCGCGATATCGCGCGTCTTGGCGCGCACCAGCATGATCAGGCTGGACAGGATGTTGAACACCGCCACCAGCACGATGATCGACAGCACCACGAACATGGCGACGCGCTCCACCGCCAGCGCCTCGAACAGCGAGGAGTTGATGGTCTTCCAGTCCGACACCACGGCCTGTCCCTGCAGTTTCCCGCGAATGGGGGCCAAGGTCTCGCCCACCGTGTCGGGATCCTCGGTCGTGATCTCGATCATGCCGATCTGGTCGCCGGCCAGCAGCAGGGTCTGCGCATCCTCGATCGGCATGACGACGAAAGCCTGGTCGTAATCGTAGATCCCGATCTCGAAAATGGCGGCGATCTCGTACCCGATCTCGCGCGGGACGGTGCCAAAGGGCGTGCTGCGGCCCTGTGGATTGATGATCGTGATCGTGTCGCCAATGCGCGCGCCAAGGTTCTGCGCCAGCCGCGATCCGATCGCCACGGTCTGCGCGCCGGGCTGCAGCGCGTTCAGATTGCCCAGCACGTTCTTGTCGGCCAGCCGCTGTATATCCTCGGGCTGATTGCCGCGCACCAGCACCGCCTCGACCCGCCCGTTGAAGGTGGCCAGCAGCGGCTGTTCGATCAGCGGCGAGGCACGGGCGACGCCGGGTGTCTCGCGCACTTCCTTCAGCACGTCCTGCCATTGCGGCAGCCGCCCGCCATAGCCCTGCACGATGGCATGGCCGTTCAGGCCGACGATCTTGTCCATCAGCTCTGCGCGAAAACCGTTCATCACGCTCATCACGATGACCAGCGCGGCGACGCCCAGCATCACGGCCACAAGGCTGATGCCCGCGACCATGGCGATGAACGCCTCGCCGCGGCCCGGCAGCATGTAGCGCTTGGCAATCGTCCATTCGAAGGGGGAAAGTATCAAGAAGGCGGCTCCGGATGGAGTGAACGGGCGGATCGGAAAAAGCGCCCATGAACGGGCCGGGATGAGAGGAAGCTGAACTAGGATGCGCGTGCCCCTGTGGCAATAGGCCCCTGTGGCAATAGGCCCCTGTGGCAATAGGCCCCTGTGGCAATAGGCTCCTGTGCCAATAAAGGGCGTCCGATTGCGGCAAGCCTGGCTTCACCCGCCGGAACAAAGACTCAGGTTGTAATCGAAACGAAACATCTCCAAATGGCGCGCATGACGACGGCGCCCACATCTGTTAGGGCAGCCGGGTTCGGGCCACAGGCTATACAGCGGAACATTCAAGGCATGACGTCCACGGACTTCGTCCACCATCCCTTTCATGACGAGGATGGGGATTCCCTGCGCGAGGAATGCGGCGTCTTCGGCGTCGTCGGCGCGCGCGATGCGGCCGCCGTCACGGCGCTGGGCCTGCATGCCTTGCAGCATCGCGGACAGGAAGCAGCGGGCATCGTGTCCTATGACGGACAGGAATTCCACGTGCTGCGCGGCAATGGCCACGTGGCCGAGAATTTCGGGACGGGCGAGGCGATGGCCGAACTGCCCGGCACCATGTCGTGCGGTCACGTGCGCTACTCCACCACCGGCGGCACCGGGCTGCGCAACGTGCAGCCGCTTTATGCCGAGCTTGCCTCGGGCGGGTTCGCGATCGCGCATAACGGCAATATCTCGAACGCGATGCACCTGCGAAGTGATCTCGTGCGGCGCGGCGCGATCTTTCAGGGCACCGCCGATACCGAGGTGATCATCCACCTCGTCGCGACCAGCCGCTATCCCACGCTGCTCGACAAGTTCGTCGATGCGCTGCGCATGCTGGAGGGCGCCTATTCGCTGATCTGTTCGACCCCTGCGGGCATGATCGCCTGCCGCGATCCGCTGGGCATCCGCCCGCTGGTCATGGGGCATATCCCCGAAAAGGACGGAAAGGGCGCGGTGGTGTTCGCGTCCGAGACCGTGGCGCTCGACATCGTGGGCGCGGTGTTCGACCGCGAGGTCGAGGCGGGCGAGCTGATCGAGGTCGACCTCGACGGCAAGACCACCAGCCACCGGCCCTTCACCAAGACCGCCTCGCGCCCCTGCATTTTCGAGCATGTGTATTTCTCGCGCCCCGATTCGATCTCGGCGGGGCAATCGGTCTATTCGGTGCGCAAGGCGATCGGGCAGCAGCTGGCCATCGAATCGCCCGCCGATGTGGATCTCGTCATCCCGGTGCCCGATTCGGGCGTGCCCGCCGCCATCGGCTATGCGCAGGAATCGGGCGTGCCGTTCGAGCTGGGCATCATCCGCTCGCATTATGTGGGCCGCACCTTCATCCAGCCGTCGGACGGCGCGCGCACCAACAGCGTCAGTCGCAAGCATAATGCGAATCGCGCGCTGGTCGCGGGCAAGCGCATCGTGCTGATCGACGATTCGATCGTGCGCGGCACCACCAGCCTCAAGATCGTGCAGATGATGCGCGATGCCGGCGCGACCGAGGTGCATATGCGCATCGCCAGCCCGCCCACGATGCACAGCTGCTTCTACGGCGTCGACACGCCGGAGCGGAACAAGCTGCTTGCCGCGCGCATGGACATGGACGCGATGCGCGAATTCATCCAGGCCGACAGCCTTGCCTTCGTGTCGATCGACGGTCTCTACCGCGCGGTGGGAGAGGCGGAGCGCAAGCCCAAGTGCCCGCAATATTGCGACGCCTGCTTTACCGGCGACTATCCGACGCGGCTGACCGATCTGGCGGAAAAGACCCATGCGGGGCAGCTGAACCTTGCCCCCGGCAAGCCGGAAAAGGTTGCCTGATCCCATGAGCGAACAGACCGACAATCGCCCGCTTGCGGGTCAGCTTGGACTTGTCACCGGCGCATCGCGCGGCATTGGCGAGGCGACCGCACTGGCGCTGGCAGAGGCGGGCATGCATGTCGTGCTGACCGCCCGCGACGACCGCGCGCTGGAAGCGGTCGAGGAAAAGATCCACGCGGCGGGCGGCAGCGCGACCATCGCGCCGCTGGACCTTGCCGAACCCGATGCGGTGGCGCGGCTGGCCGCGGCGGTCTCGGGCCGCTGGGACAAGCTCGACGCGCTGATCATCAATGCCGCGATCCTGCCCGAGCTGACGTCGGTCACCGACATCAACGCCAAGCAGTTCTCGCAGGCGCTGACCGTCAACGTGCTGGCGACGCAGACGCTGCTGGCCGCGTTCCACCCGATGCTCAAGGCGGCGGAAGCGGGCAAGGTGATCGGTCTCACCAGCTCGGTCGGGGCGAACCCACGCGCCTATTGGGGCGCCTATGGCGCGTCCAAGGCCGCGTTCGACACGCTGCTGTCCTGCTATGCGCAGGAGAATGAGAAAGTGTCGCGAATCGCCACCGCCATCGTCGATCCGGGCGCGACCCGCACCGCGATGCGCGCCCGCGCATTTCCCGGCGAAGACCCGAACAGCGTAAAGCTGCCCGAAGTCGTGGCGCAAGAAATTCTTTGCTTTTTAAGGGAAGGTTTCGTTAACGGCACAAAACTTCGGGTTTCTTCGGCCTCTTAACCAAATAATAACCCAATTTTGTGTACCCTGTCTCAATCAGGAACGTTCTGACCTGCATTAGCAGCAACGGACCAAGGTTTCCTTGTGCCAGAAGGACAGCGGGCATGACCGATTACAGAACAAGGGATCGCTACAACACGACCGACCGCTATTACGCGGCCGCGCAAGAGGATCGCTCCTCGCCGCGCCTGCGCGTGGCGGTTCCGGCCTCGCTGCGGCCTACGGGCGGGCATGGCTTTTCGACCATCGTGAACGATCTGTCGCTGGGCGGTTTTTCCGCGCAATGCGTCAATCGCCTCGCGATCGGGTCGCTGTGCTGGCTCAAGCTGCCGGGACTCGAGGCGCTGCAGTGCGAGGTGATCTGGTGGCAGAGCAACCTTGTCGGCTGCGCGTTCCAGAACCTGCTCAGCCCGGTGATCTATGACGACATCGTCTCGCGCTACCGCGAAGGGGCCGTGCAGCGCAGCGTAGTGTGAAAAGGTTTCGTTCCGCCGGGTTCATTCCTCGCCCGGCGGGACGATCGCCCCTTTTGATCAGGCGGGTTTGACCAGGGTCACCTGATGAACGTCGATCCCGCCGCCGCGAAATCCGCCCTCGCAATACATCAGATAGAATTGCCATAGCCGGGTGAACGCCTCGTCGAACCCGGCTGGCAGGCGCCCCTGCTCCACCGCGCGGTCGAAACGCAGCCGCCAGTCGGCCAGTGTGCGCGCGTAATCCTGCCCGAAGCGCACCTCGTCCCGCCATTCCAGTCCGCGCGCCTCGGCCAGCCGCCGGAATTCGCTGGTGCGGATCAGCATGCCGCCGGGGAAGATATAGGTCTGGATGAAATCGGCGCTGCGGGCATAATGGTCGAACAATTCGTCGCGGATCGAGATGAACTGAATCGCCGCGCGCCCGCCCGCCTTCAGATTATGCGCGATGCAATCCATGAACGCAGGCCAGTATTCCCGGCCCAGCGCCTCCACCATCTCGACACTGACGATGGCGTCGTATCGCCCGTCGACATCGCGATAATCCTGCTTGCGAAACTCGACATCGGGGGCAGCTTGCCGCGCATAGGTAAGCTGCTCTTCCGACAGGCTGATCGCCTCCACCTCGTGCCCGCGCTGGGCGAGCAGCGCCGACAGCGCGCCCCAGCCGCAGCCGATTTCCAGCACGCCGGGACCGGGCGCACCCTCTATGCGGTTGGCCATCGCCAGCATCTTGGCCTGCTGCGCCGCGTCCAGCGTCAGCGCATCGCTCCACACCGCGCTGGAATAGGCCATCGTCCCGCCCAGCCACGGGGTGTAGAAATCATTGCCCAGATCGTAATGCGCCGCGATGTTCTGGCGCGATCCTGCCTTCGTATTGCGCCGCATCCGGTGATACAGGCGCGAGATCAATCGCCACGGCCCCTTCGCCCGCCCGGCATTGCCCAGCGTGTCGGCATTGGCGATGAACAGCGCGAAGATCTTGACCGCATCGGGGCTGGACCATTCGCCCTTTTCCCACGCGCGGTACCAGCCGACCGACCCGCCCGTCGCCAGCCGGAAGATGCAGCGCCAGTCCTGAACATGGATCTCGGCGTCGAAACCCTTGCGCTTGCCGCCCAGCACGCGCGTCTCGCCGCCCGGCAGGCGGGCGGTGATCGAACCGGTCGCAAGCCCCCGGTCGATGCGCTGCAGGATCCGTGCCTGCCCGCCTGAAATCATGCGCGCCAGCAGGCCGGTCGAATCCCGCGCCTCGCCAGCCGCTTCGGTCAGATGCAGTCCCCGTCTCTCCATGAAAACAGAGATATGCAGCCAGATTGCAGCGGGCAAGCTGCGGGCCCGGCTTATTCCCCCTTGGCTTCGCGATAGGCCGACAACGCCCGTTCGCGCGCCTCGCGGTGGCCGATGATCTTGGCGGGATAGTCATCGGGGCGATGCTTGTCGTCGGGGTCGTGGATCTGGTCGTCGGGCAGATCGGCCAGCTCGGGCACGAATTCGCGGATATAATCGCCCGCGTCGAATTTCTCCGACTGCGACAGCGGGGCCATGATGCGCGGGAACATGTTGGAATCGACCCCGGTGCCCGCGACCCATTGCCAGTTCACGCCATTATTGCCGTAATCGGCATCGACAAGGCAGTCCCAGAACCATTGCTCGCCATGCCGCCAGTCGATCAGCAGATGCTTGATAAGGAAGCTGGCCGCGATCATCCGCACGCGGTTGTGCATCCAGCCGATCTGCCACAGCTGCCGCATGCCCGCATCGACGATGGGATAGCCGGTCCGACCCTGCTGCCATGCCTCCAGATCCTCGGCGATGACATGGCCGCGATTGGGATTGCGCCACAATTTCTCGCCGCCCAGGTCGCGATAGCTTTCCGAAGGATAGGCGGGGAACTGGCAGATCACGTTCTGCGTATAGTCGCGCCACAGCAATTCGCCGCGAAACGTCTCGGCCCCCTCGCCCGTGTGGCGGGTTAGCCGGTCCCAGACCTGCATCGGCGAGATCTCGCCGTGGTGCAGATGCGGCGACAGGCGCGAGGATCCATCGATGGAGGGCCGGTTGCGGTCGTCCTCGTAATCCTTCACCCGGTCCGCGAAATCCTCCAGCTGCGCCATTGCTGCGGTTTCGCCGACCTCCCACGCGTCGCGAAAACCGCTGGCCCAGTCCGGCTTGGTCGGCAGCAGGTTCCAACCGTCCAGATCGTCCGAATCCGGCCATTCATCGGGGTTCGTCAGGCTGGGCGCGTCCAGCACTTCGCGCTGGGGCAGGCATTGCCGCGCCGATTTCGCGAAGGGGGTGTAGATCTTGTAAGGGTCGCCCGACCCGGTCGTGACCGTGCCGGGCGGCAGCAGATAATTGCCGTCATACAGCTTGAGGTCGAGCCGGTCGGCCAGCCTGCCCTGCGCCTTCCTCCACCACGGTTCGTAATGGCGGATGGCGTGAACGGCGGCCGCGCCGGTTTCTTCGGCCAGCTTCGCAATCTCGTCCGCCGCATTTCCGCGCCGCAGGATCAGTTTCCCCTGATGCTTGCCCAGTTCGCGATCCATCGCCTGCAGCGAATGATGCAGCCACCAGCGCGAGGCACCGCCCATTGCGCGGTTTCCCGCCCCTTCGTCGTCGAGGACATAGACGCAGATCACCGGCCCTTCCTGGGCGGCGGCATAGAGGGCGGGCTGGTCGGCAAGGCGCAGGTCGCGGCGCAGCCATACGATGTGCGGGGCGGTCATAGGGGGTGAACGGCGTTTTGCAGGGTGCGGTTCCTATTCGGCGGCCAGAGGCGTGCACGGCATTTCGGGCAATTCCACCATGAAGTTCCCGCGTGAGGGGCCAAAGAAGAAGCGCGCGTCATAGATTGCCGTGCCGCCTTCCTCGCGCCGCAGGGCAAAGGGGGCCTGGCTCCAGAACAGGAAAGCCGCGACATCGGGACGGTCCGCGCTGGCGATGCGGGGATCGGGCAGGCGGCAGCGGTCGGCGTCCGCTACATCCCATCCCGCCAGCGACCACTCGCCGTCCAGCGACCGGACAGCGGCTCCGCGATCCCAGAAGGCGAGCGGCGGCGGAATGGCGATGACTTCGCGGACGCCGTAGTATCGCCCCTCGGCCATGGCCGTGATCCCCGCATTCACCCCGATATAGGCGAGCGCCCCCGCGATCGCCGCCCGCGCAGGCGCGCGCCAGTCCCCGCCGCGCTTCTCGCGCCGCAGCGACAGCCACACGCCCAGCCCCATCATTGCCCACAGCCAGACGTCGATGATGAACAGCACGTCGCCGTGGAACCAGCGGTGCGAGAATGGCTCCAGAAAACGGATGCCATAGACATTCATCCAGTCGAGAGCCGGATGGGTCAGGCAGGCGATGAATGCCAAGGCGAACAGCCAGCCGAAACGCACCGGCAGCCGCGTATCGGGCCGCGTGCCGCGCCGCGCCTGCCAGCGGTCGAACCACCACAGGAACGCCGCCAGCGCCAGCGGCAGCAGCACCAGCGCGAAAGGCCCGTGCGTCAGCCCCCGCCGCATGGCAAGGCTCTGGGTCCCCCATATGACGCAGCCCGCGTCGATATCGGGCAGGTTCGCGCCAAAGATCAGCGCGGGCATAGCCAGCCCGGTTCTGCGCTTCAGCCCCGCCTGCCCGATCAATGCGCCCACAAGGCCGTGCGTCAGATTGTCCATCGCCGCTTGATGGCAAGCACCGCTGCCCGCGGCAATACGCCGTCCAAACAAAACGGCGGCGCTGCCCTTTGGGGAAGCGCCGCCGGTCGGATCGGACCGTTCAGTCCGAGTGTAAAATTACGAAGGCGTCATCGCGGAATTGCGCGCCATCGCGAATTCGTCCGGCGACAGATAGGTCGAACCGTCCTGGTCGAAATAGAAGAAATTCTCGCCCGCCTCGTTGATCTGCTCGGATGTCAGATAGGGCTTCTTCGCATCGTTCGGCGCAGGCTCCATCGGGTTGGTCGGCAGCGACCAGATCGCATATTCGGCGACCGACAGCTTGCCGTCGTCATTGCGGTCCAGCCAGTCGAAATCCATTTCGCTGCGCGGCGGCATGGTCATGGTGCCCGACCCGTTCGCGCTCGCCATGGAGCTTGCGTCCATGGAATCGCCGTCCATCGAACCGCCATCGCTGCCCGATGCGCTCATCGAACCGGAGGCATCCATGCTGCCTGCGTCGATGTCGGCATTGGCAACCCGCTCGGTGCGGATGGCGTCGTAATTCATGTCGTATTCTTCGCTCATGGCATCGCGGTCCATGGCGTCATAGGCGGTCTGCTGATCGGGGTTGAGCTCGCCCGCGACCGGATAGCCGACTTCGTTCACGTCATTGTCCACCAGCTCGTCGATATCGTCGACCGGGGTGTTCTCGACATCCTCGCTGCCGCATGCGGCAAGGCTGAGGGCGGCGGCGCTGGCGAGCGTCGTAAGCATAAGATTTTTCATGAGCTGTCCTCCTGTTGGTATGGGCGCCGTTTCGGCACCGTTCATAAAACCAACAGGCTGAGGCCAATTTTGTTCAAAATTTGTCCGAATCGGGCGAATTCAGGCCAATTCCCCCAGCATTTCCGAGCGATAGCCGTCCAGATCGCCCAGCCTGCCATCGCGCACCTTGCGCGCCCAATCGGGATTGGCGATCAGCGCGCGGCCTACCGCAATCATGTCGAATTCGCCCGCTTCCATCCGGCGTTCCAGCTGGCCGAGATCAGTGCTTGTCTCGGTCGTCTGATCCTTGAATGCGCCGAAGAAATCCTTCGACAGGCCGACCGAACCGACGCTCATGGTCGGAACGCCGGTCAGCTTCTTGACCCAGCCCGCGAAGTTCAGCCCGTTCTCGCCATCGATCTCGGGGAATTCCGGCTCCCAGTACCGGCGCTGCGAGCAATGCAGCATGTCCGCGCCTGCATCGATCAGCGGGCGGGTCCATGCTTCCAGCTCGCTGGGTGTCGGGGCCAGACGGCGGGTATAGTCCTGCTGGTTCCACTGGCTGATGCGCAGGATCAGCGGCGTGTCGCCGATCGCCTCGCGCACGGCGCTGACGATTTCGGCGGCAAACTTCGTGCGGTCGGCCAGCGCCGGGCCGCCCCATCCGTCGCTGCGCTGGTTGGTGCCCGACCAGAAGAACTGGTCGATCAGATAGCCATGCGCGCCGTGCAGTTCGACCGCGTCGCAGCCCATGTCCGCCGCCGCGCGCGCCGATTCGACGAACGCCGCGATGGTGTCGATGACGTCCTTCTCGCTCATCGCCTGGCCGTATGGCTCGCCCGGACGGTAGAGGCCCGACGGGCCCTCGGGCGTGGAGGGACGGGGCTTGTCGGGAAACTGCTCACGCACAAGGCCGGTGTGCCAGATCTGCGGCGCGAACAAGCCGCCCTCGCCGTGCACGGCGTCGACCACCCTGTGCCAGCCGGCCAGCGCGTCCTTGCCGTGGAAGAAGGGAATGCCCTGGTCGTTGCGCGCCTCGGGCCGGTTTACCACAGTGCCTTCGGAGATAATCAGCCCCACGCCCCCTTCGGCGCGGCGGCGGTAATATTCGGCCACATCTGCGCCGGGCACCCCGCTGGGCGAGAAATTGCGCGTCATCGGCGCCATGGCGATGCGATTGGGGATCGTCAGACCCCGCAGCGTAAACGGGGTAAATAGGATCGACATGGGTCAGATTGGGTCCTGTGCTGTGCCTGAAACCGTCCAGGTCTGGCCCTTCGCCAGCAAAGCCGCCAGATCGCCGCGGTTCTTGGCTGTCCCCTTGGCGCGGGCGGCCTGCATCTGCTCGGCAATGGCGCCGTCATAGGTGGGACGCGGATCGTCGTAGATCACGCCTAGCACCATCGGGAACGGGCCGAATTCCAGCTCGACCAGCATATGCGCAAGGCTGCGGTTGGTCTGGTCGTGGACCATCACCCCCGCCGCCTGCCAGTCGCCACCCTCAATATCGACCACCTTCAGCGTCATGTTGTCGACATCACGGGCCAGACCCTTGGTCGGCACCTTGTCCTTGCCCGCGCCGAACGCCAGAGGCTCGCCGTGGATCGCCCAGACCTGCGTTTCGGCGGCGACCTTCTTCTGCGTGAAATCGTCGAACACGTCCTTGTTATAGACGATGCAGTTCTGGAAGATCTCGATAAAGGCCGCGCCCTTGTGCGCATGGGCCGCCACCAGCACGTCGCCCAGATCCTTCGACACATCATAGCCGCGCGCCACGAAACGCGCGCCTGATCCCAGCGCGAAGGCGCAGGGGTTGGCGGGCCGGTCGACGCTGCCGGCGGGGCTGGTCGGGCTGGTCGTGCCGCGGCGGCTGGTGGGCGAATATTGCCCCTTGGTCAGGCCATAGATCTCGTTGTTGAACAGCAGGATCTGGCAATCCACGTTGCGGCGCAGCAGGTGCATGGTGTGGTTGCCGCCGATCGACATGCCGTCGCCGTCGCCCGTCACCATCCACACGTCCAGCTCCGGATTGGCCAGCTTGATGCCGGTGACGAAGGCAGGCGCGCGGCCATGGATGGTGTGGAATCCATAGCTCTCGACATAATAGGGAAAGCGGCTGGAGCAGCCGATCCCGCTGACGAACACGGTCTTCGACGGATCCGCGCCGATCTGCGGCAGGGTGCGCTGCACCGCCTTCAGGATCGCATAATCGCCGCAGCCGGGGCACCAGCGCACTTCCTGATCGGTTTCCCAGTCCTTGAGCGTGGTTTCGATCTTGGTGAGTTCGTTCATGGGGCGGGTCCTTACTGCTCGACCGACTCTGGCGTCGGGAGCTGGGTGTCGTTCACGGCAACTTCGCCGCCGATCTGGCCGGGGCGCGGTTCGCCCAGCGCATCGCAGATCGCATCCTCGATCTCGGCAATGGCAAAGGGCTGTCCGCTGGTCTTGGTCAGCGGCTGCGCATCGACAAGGAACTGGTCGCGCAGCACGGTCTTGAACTGGCCGGTGTTCATTTCGGGCACCAGCACCTTGTCGAAACCCTTCAGCAGCGGGCCAAGGTTCTTCGGCAACGGCCAGACATGGCGGACATGCACGTGGCTGACGTCCAGCCCGCGCTTCCTTGCGCGCCGCACCGCCTGGTGGATCGGGCCGTATGTGCTGCCCCAGCCGACCAGCACCAGCCTGCCGCTGTCATTGCCGAGGCACACCTCCTGATCGGGCACCGACACGCCGTCGATCTTGGCCTTGCGCACATCGGTCATCAGCTGGTGGTTCGCCGGATCGTACGAGATATTGCCCGTCAGCGCGTCCTTCTCGATCCCGCCGATGCGGTGCATCAGGCCGGGAGTGCCCGGCTTGATCCACGGGCGCTTGCCGGTCTCGTCGCGCTTGTAGGGAAGCAACTGCTCGCCATTCTTTTCAGTCAGGAACTGCACCGGAAACGGCTCGAAAGTCTCGGGATCGGGCACCTTCCACGGCTCGGCCGCATTGGCGATATAGCCGTCGGTCAGCAGCATCACCGGGGTCATGTACTGCACCGCGATCCGGCATGCCTCGATCGCGCATTCGAACGCATCGGCGGGGCTGCGCGCGGCGACGACCGGCATGGGCGCATCGCCGTTGCGGCCATAGACCGCCTGATACAGGTCCGACTGCTCGGTCTTGGTCGGCAGGCCGGTCGACGGGCCGCCGCGCTGCGAATTGACGATCACCAGCGGCAGCTCGGTCATGATGGCAAGGCCCATCGCCTCGGTCTTGAGCGCAATGCCGGGACCGGACGAGCTGGTGACGCCCAGATGGCCCGCATAGCTGGCACCGATGGCGGCGCAGATCGCGGCGATCTCGTCCTCCGCCTGAAAGGTGGTCACGTCGAACTCGCGAAGGCGGGCAAGGTGATGCAGAATCGCGCTGGCCGGCGTGATCGGATAGCCGCCGAAGAACATCGGCAGTTCGGCCAATTGCGCGCCCGCGACAAGGCCCAGCGACACGCTCTCCGCCCCGGTGATCGTGCGGTAGAGCCCCGGTTCGCTCTCGACCGGATCGACGTGGACCTGCCTGATCGGTCCGGAAATCTCCGCCGTTTCGCCATAGGCATGTCCCGCGTCGAGCGCGGCGATATTCGCGTCCGCCAGTTCGGGTGCCTTGGCGAATTTCTGCTTCAGCCATTGGTGGATCGGTTCGCGCGGACGGTCGAACATCCACAGCGCCAGCCCCAGCGTCCACATGTTCTTGCAGCGCAGCGCTTCCTTGTTGCCAAGGCCGAAGGGCTTCACCGCCTCAAGCGTCTGCGCGCTGATGTCAAAGGCCATCAGGTCCCATTTGGCGAGGCTGCCGTCTTCCAGCGGATTGGTGTCGTATTTCGCCTTGTCGAGGTTGCGCTGCGTGAACTCGCCGCTGTCGGCGATGATCAGCCCGCCGGGTTTCAGCGCCGACAGGTTCACCTTCAGCGCGGCGGGGTTCATCGCCACCAGCACGTCGGGCGCGTCGCCCGCGGTCTCGATCGCGGTCGATCCGAAATTGATCTGGAACGCCGACACGCCGAAAAGAGTGCCCTGCGGCGCGCGGATCTCTGCCGGGAAGTCGGGGAAAGTGGCCAGATCGTTGCCCGCCAGCGCGGTCGACAGGGTGAACTGCCCGCCCGTCAACTGCATGCCGTCACCGGAATCTCCGGCAAAGCGGACGGTTACGGCGTCTGTCACCGCCACGGGATTGCCTGTTTCTGCCATCGCGTACACTCTTCCTGTGGGGCCTTCCTGCCATGCGCGCGGCTTACATGAGAGCCAGGCCGCATGGGAAACGCCCCTTATGTTTTCGAACTAGGTAGGCCGCTCAAGGGTTACAATCGAGAAATACTTTGTATCCCGGCAAGCTGGGCCATATCAGTGGCCTTGCGCAAGACCCTGTCGGGCCCCGCGCAAAAACCGTCATCCTTCATAGACACAGGCCGTTCCTTTCCATGACTTCCCCCACCAAGACCGACCGCGACCCGGCCCGGTTCCGCCCCTGCGCGGGCATGATGATCGTGAACGAGGCGGGCCGCGTGTTCGTGGGCAAGCGCATCGACACCAAGGAAGGCGACTGGTGGCAGATGCCGCAGGGCGGCGTCGATCCGGGCGAGGACATGCGCGAGGCCGCGTTCCGCGAATTGCACGAGGAAACGGGCATAGTGCGCGAGCATGTCGAACTGCTCGCCACCACGCGCGAGGAATTGTTCTATGAACTGCCGCCGCATCTGCACGGCAAATTGTGGGGCGGAAAATATATCGGCCAGCGGCAGAGCTGGTTCCTGCTGCGCTTTACCGGCGGGGACGAGCATATCGACCTGGCCGCTCACGATCCGGCAGAGTTCCAGGAATATCGCTGGATCGAACCCGATCTGCTGCCCGAACTGATCATCCCGTTCAAGCGCCCGGTGTACGAGGAAGTGCTGGCGGAGTTCCGCCCCCTCATCTGAAGAGCCTGCCGTTTCAGTTCTTTTCCGTCGCCGCCATCGTGCCGGGGGCGCCCATGGCTTCGTGCGATCCCGCATCGGCGGATTTCACTTCGGGCAGCGGGCCGCGCGCGATCACCGCGGCCAGCTCCGCCGCCTCGGCGCAGTCGGAACCGCACAGGCTCTGCAGCTTGGCCAGGTTCTGCTCCGCCTTGGCGGTCGCTCCCTTTTCGGCCATGGCCGCGCCCTCGCCCGCGATGGCCTGCAGATTGCCGGGATCGCGGGTCGCCGCCTCGCGGTAATAGTGGATCGCCTGCCCCTGCATGCCGCGCGCGCGGGCCGCATCGGCCAGCTCCAGATAGGTCGAGGCATATCCGGGATCGAGCACCAGCGCCGCCTCGAACCGGTCGGTCGCCGCATCGGCATCGCCCGACGCCAGCGCCGCGCGGCCCATCGCCAGCAGTTCCATGACGCGCGGATCGTCGGTTTGCGGCGCCTGCCCAAAGCTGGTGCTGGCGGTGACCGCGACAGCGAGCGACAGGGCAAGGGCAAGGGGCGAATAACGCATCAACAGCTCCGTAGGCGTGGAGCGCCGGATGGAAGGCGCAGTCATCAAACTGTCGCCCGGTCGTGCTGTTCCGTGCCCAAAGGGGCGGATTGTGCCGGGACGTCAGCCATCGGCCCCAAGGCTATCAGACCAAGACCGCACGCGTGAAGAAAAATCCGTCCGTGCCGTCGTGATACGGGGTCAGCCGGACTCCCTTGCCCCTTGCGCGGCCTGCCGACATCGTGGGCGGATCGGCCCGGAATTGCGGATAGGCCGCTGAAAAACGGTCAAAAACTTCCGCGCCTTCAGCATCCAGCAGCGAACAGACCACATAGACGATCCGCCCGCCGGGGCGCAGCAATTGAGCGGCAATTTCCAGCAGGCGGAACTGCAGGGCCGACAGGCGCTCGATCTCCTGCGGGCTGATCCGCCAGCGCGATTCGGGATTGCGCCGCCATGTGCCGGTGCCGCTGCAGGGCGCATCGACCAGCACCGCATCGGCCTTGCCGCGCCACGCGTCCAGCGCTGCCATCTCGCGTCCGGGGTTCAGCAGGATCTCGCTGATAATGTCCGCGCCAGCCCGGTCGGCACGCGGTCGCAGATTGCCCAGCCGCCGCTTGTCGGTATCGCAGGCGACCAGCGTGCCCGCGTTCTGCATCGCGGCGGCCAGCGCCAGCGTCTTGCCGCCCGCGCCCGCGCACAAATCGATGATCGTCTCACCCGGCTGCGCGCCCACGGCCATGCAGGCCAGCTGGCTCCCGCCGTCCTGCACCTCGATCAGCCCATCCCGATAGGCATCCCACCCCTCGACCGGGGTGCCCGCAGGCAGGCGCAGCGCATGGGGCGCAAGCAGAGGCTCGCCCGCCACCGGCAGTTCCAGCGCATCGCGCGAGGCCTTCAGCGCATTGACCCGAATGTCGAGCGGCGCACGGTCCAGCAGCGCCTCGGCTTCCTCACCCGCAATATCCGATGCCGCCAGCCGTTCGGCCAGCCAGGCGGGTGCGACCCCGCCTCGCGCTGCGCTCTCATCCGCGCCGATGGCCGCAGGGCCATAGGAGGATCCGTCGAACGCTTCGGCCAGTTCGGGCTGCACCTCGGCCAGTCGCAGCATCGCGGCGCGGCCCGTATCGGGCACCGGTCCGCAAGCGCGGATCGCGCCATAGACCAGCTCGCGGATCGCGCGGCGGTCTTTCGATCCGGCATAGCGGCGCGCACGCAGCCCGTCGGCCACCACGCGGTCGGCAGGCGCACCGCCCTCGCGGGCGGCGGTGATGATGCTGTCCAGCAGTTCGATGGCGGCCTGAACGCGTGCGGCAGGCGTCATGCCCCTGCTCCCCCTTTAGATTGCCCGCGCCGCCATTCGGGATGCACCGCGACTGCGCGGCGGTACAATGTCTCGCACCGCGCGACAAAACCGATCTTGGCAAAGAAACTGGCCAGCGCGCCAGAGAAACAGGCGATCACGTCGAACATCACGATCCCGTAAATGGCGACCAGCGCGCCCAGCCCGGCCAGCACGTTCCAGCCATGAAATTTCCACACCGCCAGACCGGCCTCTTCCAATCCGCCACCGTCCTTTTCGCCGCGCCAGATCCACAGCCGCTCGCCCCACACGGCGCGGCTCATCCAGTGGCTGTCATCGCGGGCGGGCGGAAAGCTCAGCGGATTGCGCCACAGCCAGAACGCGGCGATCAGCGCCAGCGGCACCGCCCACCATCCGATCCACAGCCTGCTCCAGCCC
Source organism: Croceicoccus sp. (assembly GCF_983967925.1). Classification (NCBI taxonomy): domain Bacteria; kingdom Pseudomonadati; phylum Pseudomonadota; class Alphaproteobacteria; order Sphingomonadales; family Erythrobacteraceae; genus Croceicoccus; species Croceicoccus sp. The sequence continues at coordinate 70,258 of NZ_CFETID010000014.1, forward strand.
ACCGCGATGATCACCGGCCACCCGGTGATCAGGCGGCTCCACCCGCTCCACGGATTGGCGTGGCGATCCCACCCCGCCTCGTTCAGCCCGAAGGCTTTCGCAAGGCGGGCCTCGAAACCCATCGCGGCCTCAGCGGCCCTGATAGTTGGGGGCCTCGCGGGTGATGGTGACGTCGTGGACATGGCTTTCCGAAAGCCCCGCATTGGTGATGCGGATGAATTCGGCCTTCTGCCGCATCGACGGAATATCGCCGCAGCCGGTATAGCCCATCGCCGCCTTGATGCCGCCGACCAGCTGGTGAACGACATCCTTGGCGGGGCCCTTGTAGGGGACCTGACCCTCGATGCCTTCGGGCACCAGCTTCATCTGGTCCTTGATGTCCTGCTGGAAATAGCGGTCGGCAGATCCGCGCGCCATCGCGCCCACGCTGCCCATGCCGCGATAGCTCTTGTAGGCGCGCCCCTGGTACAGGAAGGTCTCGCCCGGCGCTTCCTCGGTCCCGGCCAGCATCGATCCGACCATGATGGTCGACGCGCCCGCAGCGATCGCCTTGGCCGCATCGCCGGACGAGCGGATGCCGCCATCGGCGACGACCGGCACGTCGTTCTTCATCGCTTCCTCGGCGCTTTCCATTACGGCGGTCAGCTGCGGCACGCCGACGCCCGCGACGATGCGCGTGGTGCAGATCGATCCGGGGCCGATGCCCACCTTGATCCCGTCCGCGCCCGCGCCGACCAGCGCCTTGGTCGCTTCTGCGGTGGCGACGTTTCCGGCGATGACCTGCACGCTGTTCGACAGCTTCTTCACCCGCTCGACCGCGGCGGAGACGTCCTTGTTATGGCCATGCGCGGTGTCGATCACCACGACATCGACGCCCGCATCGACCAGCGCCTCGGTCCGCGCGAAACCCTTGTCGCCCACGGTCGAGGCGGCGGCCACGCGCAGGCGGCCCGCGCTGTCCTTCGTGCTATCGGGGAAGGTCACGGCCTTCTCGATATCCTTCACCGTGATCAGGCCGATGCAGTGGTAATTATTGTCGACCACCAGCAGCTTCTCGATCCGGCGCTGGTGGAGCAGGCGGCGCGCTTCCTCCTGCCCGATGTCGGCGCTGACGGTGGCGAGGTCGTCCGCGGTCATCAACTCCTTCACCGGCTGTGCGTCATTGGCGGCAAAGCGCACGTCGCGGTTGGTCAATATGCCGACCAGCCGTCCCGATCCCTCGACCACCGGGATGCCCGAGATGCGGTTCGCCTGCATGATCGCGCGCGCCTCGCCCAGCGTCGCCTCGGGGTCGATGGTGATGGGGTTCACCACCATGCCGCTTTCAAAGCGCTTCACCTGCCGCACGGCGGCGCATTGCTCTTCGATGGTGAGGTTGCGGTGCAGCACGCCCATGCCGCCCATCTGCGCCATGACGATGGCCATGTCCGCCTCGGTCACCGTGTCCATCGCGCTCGACAGGATCGGTATGTTCAGCGCGATCTCGCGTGTGATGCGGGTGCGGGTATCGGCCATGCTGGGCACGATGTTCGATTCCGCGGGACGCAGCAGAACGTCGTCGAAGGTCAGGCCCAGCGGGATTTCAGATGTGATGCGGTTCGCCACGGGACTTGCCTGCCTTCATATATGCGTGAGGGGAGAATCGTGGCGGCCCATGTAACCAGATGCCCCCCCTTCCGCTAGAGGGGGATCACGCATTTATTTCGCCCCCGCCGCGCTTGCGCGAAACGGGGGCGGGACGATCGGATTATTGCCCGAATCGCCCTTATTGCGCCGTCCAGCCGCCATCGACCGATATATTCGTGCCGGTGATATTGTCCGCCGCCTTGCCGCACAGGAACATCGCGACCGCGGCGATATCCTCGGCGGTGGAGAACTTCTTGGTCGGTTCACGCTCCAGCAGGACGTCGTTGATCACCTGCTCGCGGGTCATGCTGCGCGCCTTCATCGTGTCGGGGATCTGGTCCTCGACCAGCGGGGTCCAGACATAGCCCGGGCTGATGCAATTGGCGGTGACGTTCTGCTCGGCCAGTTCCAGCGCGATGGTCTTGGCCAGCCCCGCCAGCGCATGCTTGGCCGAGACATAGGCCGACTTGAACGGCGATGCGGTCAGCGAATGGGCGCTGGCGGTAAAGATGATGCGGCCCCAGCCTTTCTGCCTCATGCCGGGAATGGCAAGCCGCGAGCAATGGAACGCGCTCGACAGGTTGAGCGCGATGATCTGGTCCCATTTCTCGACCGGGAATTCGTCGACCGGGGCGACATATTGCATGCCAGCATTGCAGATCAGGATATCGACCGCGCCGAACGCGTCCAGCGCTGCCTTCATCAGGCTTTCGCAGCCTTCGGTCTTTGTCAGGTCGCCGCCCGCATAGATCGCCTTCGCCCCGCTCGCCGCTTCCAGCGCGGCGCGTTCCTTCTCGATCTCCGCCTCGTCGCCGAACCCGTTGATGACAAGGTTCGCCCCCTCCGCCGCCAGGGCCTTCGCATAGGCGAGGCCGATGCCCGAAGTGGAACCGGTGACGAGGGCGGTCTTGCCGGAAAGGAACATTTCAGTCTCCATCATGTTTTGGAAATCGCTAGGCTTTGGGCCAGGCGGGCCGAATCGCGGCCCAGGGTCTACGGGGGTAACGATGCGGCTCAATGACATTTCCCGCAATATCCGGGTTCGCGACCAGCGCGGAAGCGGCGGCGGCGGTCTCGGCGGCGGCGGCAAGCTGGGCTGCGGCGCGGTGGTGCTGGCCATCGCGGGCTATTTCATCTTCGGCCTCGATCCGATGTCCACGCTGGGCATGGTCGATTCGGTGCAGACCGATGCCCCCGTGCAGACCGGCGGCCAGACGCTGGAGGAAAGCTGCAGCGTCAACGAATACAGCCGCGAGACCTGCGCCGCGCTATCCTCGCTCGACGCGACATGGCAGCCGCTGTTTCAGCAGGCGGGAATCCCCTTCACGCAGCCGACACTGAATTTCTATGACGGGCGCGGCCAGTCGGGCTGTGGCGCGGCGCAAAGCGCGATGGGGCCGTTCTATTGCCCCTCCGATCAGGGCATCTATATCGACACCAGCTTCTACGATCAGCTCGACCGACAGCTTGGCGCGGGCGGCGATTTCGCGCGCGCCTATGTGATGGCGCACGAATATGGCCACCACGTCCAGAACCTGACCGGACAGGCGACGCAGGTCCGCCAGCTGCAACAGCAGAACCCCGGCGCGGCCAATCGCATACAGGTCGCGATGGAACTGCAGGCGGACTGCTATGCAGGCGTATGGGCGGCAAAGAACCGCGAACTGATGGAACCCGGCGATATCGAGGAAGGCATGACCGCCGCATCCTCGATCGGCGACGACACGCTGACGCAGGGCCGGGTCAGCCCGGACAATTTCACCCACGGCACCAGCGCCCAGCGCATGGAATGGCTGCAACGCGGTCTCAAGACCGGCGATGAGGATCAATGCGACACATTTTCCGCGCTTCTACGATAGGTACCGCCGCCTTGGCCGCCATGATCGCCACGGCGGCGGCGGCCCAGCAGGTCGATGACGATGGCGTGAAGGTAGAGGAGATCCCGCTCCAGCCGCTGCGCGACCTCAACCTTGAGAAGGAGGAGATCCCGCCGCTGCTGGTCGATATCGGCAACCATCCCTATTCGACGGGCGGGCTGACCGATTGCGCAGTCATCGGCGCCGCGATCAGCGACATCGACATCATGCTCGGCCCCGATATCGACGTCCCGCGCGAGGAACGTTCGGACGTCGACAAGGGCGTCGATTTTGCGGGCGAGACGGCGCAGGACATCATCGGCGGGCTGATCCCGTTTCGCGGTCTTGTGCGCGAAATCTCGGGCGCGAAGGCGCAGGAACGCTATCTCAGCCAGCTGATCGTGGCCGCGGACGTGCGCCGCGCGTTTCTAAAGGGCATCGGCATCGAACGCGGCTGCGAAGCGCCCGTAAGGCCGCTGACCGACGGGGCCGGCGTGACCGCACCCTCCGCAGACTGATAGGCGAAAGGGCGCGGGCAGATGTCCCGCCCGCGCCCGTTCGTCATGCCTGCATCCGTCACGCCTGCACAGGCCGCCCCACGCCCGACCAGTCGATATTGCGCGTCGCATACATCACGCCCGCCAGCGCCGCGAACAGCAGCAGCGAACCGATCAGCAGCGACCAGGCCTCAAGGCTGAGCAGCACGAACAGCAGCGCGTAAAGCCCCGCCAGCAGCCCGCCCATGACCCGCGCCCGCTTCCAGCTTTTCAGCACCGACGCGCTATAGGCGGTGAGCAGGCCGACTATGGCCGCGCTCGCCACCAGATAGGCGATGGTAAAGCCCGTCACCTCGGCAAAGGCCAGCAGCAGCACGAAGAAAAGCACCAGCCCCGCGCCCGTCAGCAGATATTCCGCCGCCGCGACCGCGACCCCTGCCACCACGTCGAACATCAGAAAGGTCAGAAAGGTGAACCCGATGATCAGGAAGCCGTATTTCACCGACCGGTCGATGCGGCTGTAAAGATCGACCGGCTCGACCAGCCCGATGGTGGCGACGCGCGCCTGCGATCCTCCGGGTGCGGCGATGTCGACCGTTTCCGGCCCGACGAAAGGCGCTTCCAGATCGCTGGTCATCGCCAGCCCCTGCCCCAGCGCGAGGTCGGGAATTGCGAAGCCCGCATTGAACCCATCGTCTGAGATGGCGGGATCGCCCGGCAAAAACCCGCCCGAAAAGCTGGGATGCGGCCAGGCGGATGTCACCTGCCACTCGGTATTGCCGCCGCGCGGGACAAGGCTGATCGTCTCGCTGCCGCGCAGGCCGTATGACCACCCGACATTCAGCGGCGCACTGCCGTCCCAATCGGGAAAGCCGTGAAACCCCGCTCCGCCCGTCGCGAGCGGACCGCCGCCGGGCCGCGTCGCCAGCACCTCGCCATTGGCGGTGACCTTGCTGTCGCTCTGCAGACCGCGCGGGTCCGATACGCCGAAACGCAGTTCCGCCCGGGCGGGCATCAGGCTGGCGGGATCGATGCCCTGCCGCTCCAGATCCTCCGGCATGGCAAAGCGCGCCGTGCCCGTCACCGCCGCATTATAGAGGACCGAGGCATAGATCGACTTCTGCCTGACCTGCGGGTCCAGCGCGGTCGCGACCGCCTGCTCGACCGGCGAGAGGTAAAGCTCGCGCGTGACGTTGGAGAGTTTCGAGGTCTGCTTGCCGTCGACCACGCTGTTTTCGGTGATCGTCTGCGTATAGGGAATGACCAGCACCGGCCCGGTGATCAGCTGCGCGCCGCCCCAGCCCTGCGTGATCGTCTGATGCGCATTTCGCGACTGGTCCTGCCGGTCCCACACCAGCGCATAGACCATCATCAGCGGCACCGCGAGCGCGCCCGCCACCAGCAGCGCGAACAGCAGCTTCATGCCGGGCGATCGGTGCTTTCGTTCAGGCGGGTCTTCGTATGAAAAGGATTGTTCGGCGTTCGACACGGGTGTCGTCTCCCCACTTTTGATGGAGAGACGAACCGTGCTATTTCAGCGATGAATTGAATATGAACTCCTGGGGTCGACAGGAATCCGGCCGATCCCGCTCAATGATGGTCCGCATGCATGTCGCGGCGCATCTCGGCCAGTTCGGCATCCAGTTCGGCCAGCGCTTCGGCGCGCACATCCGCCGACATCGACGCGCTGGACGCGATCGCGACGCGCGCGCCTTCAACCCCGGCAATCGCGGCCTGCATCGCGGCGCGTTCGATCGCGCCTTCGTCGATCACGTGTTCCTGCACGATGCGGTTCCGGCCATCGGGTCCCCTCTGGCTCACGCGGATGGTACGAACCTTGCCATCGGCGGACACGCTTTCATGCACCTGCGGCGCGGCAGCGGCGGCGCGCATCGCCTCGCGGGTCGAATGGCGGATCTGGACGCGCGCACGCTCCATCTCGGCAGAGGCGCGCTTCAGCTCGGCCTCGACGCGGGCGCGTTCGGCCTTACTCATGTCGTGGTTGCCGCGGATCTCGTGCATTTCGCGGCGCAGTTCGGCCTGCTCGCGCGCCATTTCGGCATCGGCGTGCTCCAGCTCGCGCTTCGTTTCGAAGATCCAGCTGTCGGTGCCGTCGGAATAGGTGCCGAATGCGGGTGCTTCGGGCGGCAGCGGCGGCTCGGGCGGCATCGGCGGCTCGGGCGGAAGCGTCGCTTCGGGCGGCTGCGGCGCGGGGGGCGGCATCGGCACATCGGGCGCGGCCGGCACCGACGGCGGTGCGGGCACTTCCGCGATCTGCGCCTCGGCATAGGAAATCGAGGCGGTCAGCGGTACGGCGAGAAGGGCTCCCGCGCCGATCAGCAGCAATCCAGTGCGGCGGCGCAGGCGGGAGGGGGACATGGCAAGGCTCCTTAAACGATGTACGATGGCCTTTTCGCCCAGCAATGGCCCGATCTCCCGAAATCCCGCCATGGGGGCTGCAAGCGCGAGGTTCTGTTCGCGTGCCGATGCGGCGATCACCGATCCGTAATGCGCGCGGGTGGCAGCATCGCGGCCCCCGTCGGCAAGCGAATCCATGACGCGCGCATCGCACGCGGCTTCCTGGTCCCGCCGCATCGCGCGCCAGCCCAGCCACGCGATCGGATTGAACCAGTGCAGCGCCAGCAAGGGCTGCGCGGCAATATTGGCGAGCAGATCGTGCCCGCGGTGATGGGCAATCTCATGTGCGATGGCGAGATCGCGGCCTGTGCTGTCGAGATCGGCCATGAAACCGACCGGCATGGCGATGACCTTGTCGAACACGCCGAAGGCCACGGGTGCGCGGACGGCATCGGTCTCGACGAGGCGAATGTCCTCCCACTCGCCCACCGGACGCGCGCCTTTCAGCAGCATGCGGCGCATCGCGTGATAGGACCCCCAGCGCCAGACGAGGAACGCGGCGGCCACAGCCAGCCAGACGAACACCAGCGATCCGACCAGCACATCGGGCGCGATCAGCGAAGGCGCAGGGTCGCCCATTGCGGCAAGGTCGGCGGGCGGCAGGACCGGCGGCGCCTTGTCTGCGAACAGCGGGACGTTTGCGGTCATCGCGGCGTCGGCCACCGGCGCAGCCTCTTCGGCGGGGCGCATCCATGCAGGCAGCACCAGCGGCGGCAACGCCAGCCGGATCATCGGCAGCGCCCACAGCGCATAGGCCGCGCGCGGCCCGAACCACCGCGCCACGGGCCGGCGCAGCAGCAGCGCCGCGGCGATCAGCACGCCGGTCCCGATCAGCGTATCGACGGCATAGTCCAGAAAGGTGATGTCCCCGATCATTTCCTGAGCTCCCTCAGCAATCCCTCGATCTCGGTCAAATCGCGCTCGCTCAGCGCTTCGGCTTCGGCCAGATGGGCGAACAGGCTGGCCGCGCGGCCGCCGAACAGCCGATCGAGCAGGCGGCGCGATTCGCTGCCCAGAAAAGCCTCGCGCCCGATCAGCGGCGAATAGAGAAAGCGGCGGCCATCCGGCTGTGTCGCGATGGCGTTCTTGGCGACCAGACGCGACAGCAGCGTCTTGACGGTCGCAAGGCTCCAGCCCTTTTCTTCGTCCACGCGCTCCGCCACCTGCGATGCGGTCAGCGGCTCGCCCGCATCCCACAGCGCTTCCAGAACCGATTGCTCGGCTTCGGAGATGCGGTCGGCGGCGGGGTCTGGCATGAATCGTTCCCGGATGGCTTGAAGTTCGACTACAGCTGTAAACGAAACCGACTACATCTGTAAACGCCAGTTGCGCCCCAACCATGTCGCCGGTCGAGCGGTCTATGTCGTTCGTCGGCCAGCAGCCAATGCCATGACCGCTTGCGCCCCCGCCGCGGCAGCGCAATACTCACGCCCATGATCCGCATGCTCACCCTTGCCTCCGCCCTGTTGCTGGCCATGCCCGCTGCCGCCCAGCCTGCCGCCGACCAGCCGGTGCCCACGCCCGCCGCGACAGCCGCGCAGGCCACACCGCAGGCGCCGACGGCAAGCGACACGAGCCTCGCGCCGCAAACCGAGCTGGTCGCGATCGAGACCGCGCTGGGCACGATCACCGTCGCGCTGGAAACCGAACGCGCGCCGGTCACCTCGGCCAATTTCCTGCGCTATGCGGCGGAAGAACGGTTCGACGGGGCGGAGTTCTACCGCGCGATGCGGCTCGACTGGGGCGAACAGCCCAACGGGCTCATCCAAGGCGGCGCGCAGGGCTATCCCGACCGCGTGCTGCCACCCATCGCGCATGAACCCACCGACCAGACCGGCATCACGCACAAGCGCGGCACGATCTCGATGGCGATGCTCGAACCCGGCAGCGCGACCGGCGACTGGTCGATCCTGCTGTCCGACATGCCCGGACTCGACGCCGATCCCGCCAGCGAGGATCCCGCCCGCCGCGCAGGCTATGCCGCCTTTGGCCACGTGGTCGACGGGATGGACGTGGTCGAGGCGATCTGGAACGCCCCGCTCGATCCCGACAAGGGCGAAGGCTGGATGAAGGGCCAGATGCTGGCCCAGCCGGTGAAAATGATCACCGTGCGAAAAGTGGGGGACTAGACCGCTGCCACGCCGCGCTGGTCGCGCAATATCGCCCATCCGGCGATGAACAGCCCGGCCACCACCGGCCCCACCACGATACCGGTGATGCCCAGCGCCGCGATCCCGCCCAGCGTGGTGACAAGGATCACCCAGTCAGGCAGCCCGGTGTCGCGCCCTACCAGAATGGGCCGCAGCGCATTGTCGGCCAGCCCGATCACCAGCACGCCCGACCCGATCACCACCAGCCCCTGCCAGATCGCGCCGGTCGCCAGCAGATAGATCGCGGCAGGCACCCACACGATGGCGGGCCCGACCGCGGGCAGCAGCGAGAAGATCGCCATCAGCAGGCCGAACAGCAGCGCAGCGGGCAGGCCCACGATCCAGAAAGTGATCGCCCCCAGCGCGCCCTGCACCAGCCCGACGACGATCGACCCCTTGATGGTCGCGCGCGTCACCGCGACGAAACTGGCAACCAGCCTCTCGGCGATGGCGGGCTGCATCGGCAGGCTGGACTGCACCGTCGCGGTCAGTTCCTCGCCGTCGCGCAGCAGGAAGAAGGTGGCGTAAAGCCCCACCGCGAAGGACAGCACGAACCCCAGCACGCCGCCGCCGATCTCCAGCGCCTTGCCCGCGATCATGCCGACGCTCTGCTGCAGCAGTTCCAGCGCGCGCTGTTGCAGCACGTCGAACTCGCCATATCCCGAATTGTCGACCATCGCCTGCAGCCGCGCGGGCAATGCGTCATAGCCCCAGCGGAAATATTCGCTGGCATCCATCTGCTCTTCCTGGATCGCCAGATAGATGCCGGTCGCCTGGTCGACGATCATGGTGCCGATGATCATCAGCGGAATGACGACCGCGAAGGTGATGACCAGCAGCGTCAGCGCCGCCGCCCGGTTGCGCTTGCCCCCCATGTTGCGCAGCACGCGGCGATAGAGCGGCTGGAACATGATCGCGGCCAGCACCGCCCAGAACAGCGGCGTCAGGAACGGCCATGCGATGGCCGCCAGCAGAACGGTGATGGCCAGCAGGAACAGCAGGAAACCGCCATGCTCGATCTTGGCTCTGCGGGTCTGCTCGTCCATGCGCCTATACCCCTTCCAGCAGGCGTTCGGCCTGCGCCCGCGCCTCGGGCGTGATTTCCGCGCCCGACAACATGCGGGCGATTTCCTCGACCCTTTGCCCCGCGTCCAGCATGCGGACAGAGGTGCGCGTGACCGTGCCCTCGCTCGATTTCGCGATCATGTAATGGCTGCCCCCGCGCGCCGCGACCTGCGGGCTGTGGGTGACGGCCAGCAATTGCCCCGCCGCGCCTTCCGCGCCGCCGGACGAACCGCCTGCCAGCCGCGCCAGCCGGTCGCCGATCGCGCTCGCCACCGCGCCGCCGACGCCGCGGTCGATTTCGTCGAAGATGATGACCGCCGCGCCGCCTTCCTCCGCCAGAGCGACCTTGAGCGCGAGGATGAAGCGCGACAATTCGCCGCCAGAGGCGATCTTGGCCAGCGGTGCATAGGGCGCGCCCGGATTGGTCGCGATCAGGAATTCGACACCGTCCATGCCATGCGGGCCCCAGCGCTCCTCGGGCAGGCGCTGAACCGCGGTGCGGAACTTCGCGGCGTCCAATTTCAGCGGCGCCAGTTCGGCCGCGACCGCCTTGTCCAGCCTGCGCGCCGCCTCGGCCCTTGCCGCGGACAGGGTTTCCGCCTCGGCATGGTAATGCGCGCCCGCATCGAAGGCCTTGCGCTCCAGCGCGGCGATGCGTTCGCCCGAATGGGTGATCGCGTCGAGCGCCTCGCGCATCGCCTCCAGCTTTGCAGGCAGCGCGTCGACCTCGACATCGTGCTTGCGGGCAGCGGCGCGCAGGTCGAACAGGCGGCGCTCGGTCTCGTCCAGAACCTGCGGATCGAAGGCCAGCGCCTCGTTCGCACGGTTCAGCGCTTCCTCCGCCTCGCCCCCCTCGATCAGAGCGCGGTCCAGCGCGGCCAGCGCCTCGCCCAGCGCGGGGTGATCCTCGGCAATGCGGTCGAGCTTGCGCGCGGCGGAGCGCAATTGCGCCAATGGCCCGTCGGACCCTGCGAACACATGCCCCAGATCGGACAGGTCGTCCGCCAGACGCTCGCCCTTCTGCATGTCGGCGCGGGCCAGCGCGAGCTCCTCCTCCTCGCCCGGCACGGGGGCCAGCTTCTCAAGCTCCTCGACATGGGCGGTCAGCAGTTCCTCTTCGGCCTGCGCATCGGCGGCGACGCGCTTCGCCTCGGCCAGCGCGTCCTCGGCCTTGCGCCATGCGGCCCACGCCTCGGCCACGCGGCTTTCATCCATGCCGGCATAGCGGGTCAGAAGTTCGCGGTGGCCGCGCGGGTTCACCAGCCCGCGGTCGTCATGCTGCCCGTGCAGTTCCACCAGCGCGGGCGCGAGCGAGCGCAGCACCGCCACCCCCACCGGCTGCCCGTTGACGAAGGCCTTGGACCCGCCATCCGCCTTGACCTGCCGCCGCAGCAGCAACGGCTCGCCCGGCTCGATCTCGACCCCCGCATCCTCAAGAGCGTCCGCCAGCAGCGGCGGCATGGCGGCGAATTCGAAGGTGGCAGTGACGCTCGCCTTGTCCTCTCCGGCGCGCACCAGCGACGTTTCCGCGCGGTTGCCCAGCACCAGCCCCAGCGCGTCGAGCAGGATCGACTTGCCCGCCCCCGTCTCGCCCGTCAGCACGCCGAGCCCCGCACGGAAATCGAGGTCGAGCGCCTCTATCAGGACGATATTGCGGATCTGCAGGCTGGTCAGCATGGTCGCGTCGATAAATGGACTGTCGGCGCGGATTTCACCACCGTCTCCCCAGCCCGCGCACAATATGCCCCCAGCTTTTCCACAGCTTTACCCCGTTTCCCGTCACAGCGCTGTCACAACGTCGCCGAACCGCAACAACGGGCGGGCATAGAGGCCGTAATAGAGATGAAAAGCCGGATACCGCAAGCTTGAGCGCAAGATCAGGGGGCCGATCATGACCAATATCGCGCGGAACGAGATCTTTACGAAAACCGGGTCTGAAACCACGATTGCCGACACGATCATGTCACCGGGCTCGCTGCCCGAATGGCTGGACTTGCCCGAACCGCGCGGCTTTCGGCCAAAGCGCAAATATCGCACCCTCTATATTTCCGACGTCCATCTCGGCACGCCGGGCTGCAACGCCGAACTGCTGATCGATTTCCTGTCGGGGGTGGAGTGCGAGACGCTCTACCTCGTCGGCGACATCGTCGACGGCTGGCGGCTGAAAAAGGGCTGGTACTGGCCCGACGCGCATAACGAGGTGGTGCGCCGCATATTGAAGATGGCGCACAGGGGCACGCGCGTCATTCTGGTCGCGGGCAACCATGACGAGATGCTGCGCAGCTATGCCGGTATGCATTTCGGCGGGGTCGAGATCGCGAACGAGGTGATCCACACCACCGCCGACGGCCGCCGCCTGATGGTCGTGCACGGCGATGCGTTCGACGGGGTGGTGCTCTATGCCCGCTGGCTCGCCTTCGCGGGCGATCAGGCCTATGCGCTGCTGCTGAAATCCAACATCTGGCTGAACCGCTGCCGCCGCCTGCTCAAGCTGCCCTACTGGTCGCTGTCGGCCTATCTGAAGCACCGCGTGAAGAACGTCGTCCAGTTCGTCTGCGATTTCGAGGAAGCGGTCGCCCATGCCGCGCGCGAACGCGGCGTTGACGGGGTGGTGTGCGGGCACATCCATTGCGCGGAAATCCGACAGATCGGCGACATCACATATTACAACGACGGCGACTGGGTCGAAAGCTGCACCGCGATTGCAGAGGATTTCGACGGCGCGATGCGGATCATCGACCACGCCGCCGACGTGCGCGAACGCGACCGGCTGGCCCGCGAGGCGCGCCAGAACGCGCCCGCCCCGCAAAGCGCCTCCGCCCAAGACAGCGCGCCCACAGGCGTTCCCGGCCCCGCCATCGTCCCCGAAACCGAACCGGCAGCCGCCTGATCGTGACAGGCGCGCAGCCGCCCGGCACACCGCCCATGCCCCGCCGCATCCTGCTGGCGACCGACGCATGGACGCCGCAGGTGAACGGCGTGGTCCGCACGCTGGAGGAAACGGTCGCACGTCTTCGCCAGCGCGGCCACCAGGTCGAATTGGTCACGCCAGACCTGTTCATGAACATGCCGATGCCGTTCTATCCCGAAATCCGCCTCGCCATGGTGCCCGGCAACGGGGTGACGCGCCGGATAGAGGCATTTCGCCCCGATCTCGTCCATATCGCCACCGAAGGGCCGATCGGCTGGGCCGCGCGCCGCTGGTGCCTTGCGCATGACATGCCCTTCACCACCGCGTTCCACACGCGCTTTCCCGATTATGTCGCGGTGCGCACGGGGCTGTCGGCAGAGCGGATCTGGCCGCTGATGCGGCGCTTTCACGCACCCTCGCGCACCGTGCTCGCCGCGACGCCCAGCCTGCGCGCCGAATTGACCGGCCGCCGGATCGGCCCGGTCGCGCCATGGTCGCGCGGGATCGATGCGGATCTGTTCAACGTGGACGCAGTGCCCGACCCGGCCCTGCGCGCCCTCCCCGGCCCGGTGCTGCTCTATGTCGGCCGCGTCGCGCCCGAGAAAGGCCTCGAGGATTTCCTCGGCGCGCGGCATCACGGCACGAGGGTCGTGGTCGGCGACGGTCCCGCGCTCGCCGGGCTGAAGGCGAAATATCCGGATGCCGTGTTCACTGGCCGCCTGACCGGCAAGGCGCTCGCCAGCGCCTATGCGGCGGCGGATTGCTTCGTGTTTCCCAGCCGGTCCGACACTTTCGGGCTTGTAATGGTCGAGGCGCTGGCCTGCGGCGTGCCGGTCGCGGGCTATCCGGTGCAGGGGCCGATCGACATCGTGGGGCCCAAGGGGCGCGGCGGGATGAGCGAACTTGCCCGCGTAATCGGCGCGGTGGACGAAGACCTCGATACCGCCATCGCCCATGCCCTGCTCGCCAGCCGCAGCGATTGCGCCGCCTATGGCGCCAGCTTCAGCTGGGAGGCGGCGACCGACCAGTTCGTCGCCGCATTGGGCGCGGTGCTGGAAGACGATCCCCCTCTGGCAGACGGAACCGCCCCGCTGGCGGCGTGAATCGCCTGTTTTCGCGGAACCGGAACCGTTTTCGCGCTTATCCTATATAGAGGATGACGCCGTAAGGCCCCCACGACCCCATCACAGACCGCCGCGGCGCCATCGTTCCCTTCTGTTACGAAAACGGAGAACGATCATGGCCGACACAACTGAACGAACCGCCGGAAACACGAGGACCGTCCGCGAGATGGTCGACGCAGGCCACGCGATGGAACGCGACGAGGGCAAGGACCTCATCGCCTCCGACCGGGTCGAGGGCACCGCCGTCTATCGCCCCGATGGCGAAAAGATCGGGCGCATCCATCACTTCATGGTCGGCAAGCGCAATGGCCGCGTCGAATATGCGGTGCTCAGCTTTGGCGGCTTCCTTGGCATGGGCGCGGAACATCGCCCCGTCCCGTGGGAAGCGCTGGACTATGACACCGGCCTCGGCGGCTATGTCGTGTCGGCCGATGAGGACGTGCTGAAGGCCAGCCCCACCATCGACCCCGCCGACCGACTGGCCTGGGACCGCGCCTTTGCGACGCAGATCTACGGCTATTGGGGCGTGCCCTACTGACAGCGCCCCCGATCCGGCGCCGCCCCTATACGGGCGGCGTCATCACGCTGAAGACGAAGCCCACGGTCCCCGCCCCGAACACGGCGGCGCTGCCCAGTTGCGAGGCAATGCGCGCGTGGCGGTTGCGGAATGTGGGCAGGAACAGCAGTAGCGCAAGGCCGACGGCCATGAGGATGATACCGATCTGTGTCATTTCAGTCCCCCCGTTGCTGGCATGAATGCCGGGTCGAGGGTGCTGCCGCGCGCCTTAACGGAAAGCTGAAATTAATCATGAACGGCGGCGGCCAAGGCGTCCGCACCGCCCTGCCCGCATGGCCCACGCCTGAGAAACATCGTCCGCCATGCACGACGAAACTGGACATCTCGCCGCATATTTGATGAACTCGCGCCGATAGCGCACCGGGGGGCCGCGCGGCTGGCTGGCCGCATTCCTGTCAGGGCGAAAAGCAAGAGGATGCCGGGTCTGCGATTTTCATCCGGGGGGACCTGATCGATGCTGCCTGACCGTTACGCCGAAGACCGTTACGCCCAAGACCAATACGCTGGCGATTGCGATTTCATCGACACCGCCCTGCCCGCCGATCGGCAGGAAGAGCTTTCGGGGCGCGGTTTCAACCGCCGCCAGATCGGGCGCATCGCGATGATGCTGGGCGGGGGCGCCGCGATGGCGAGCTTCGGCCGGCCCGCGCTGGCCCAGCAATCGGGCCCCGCCGTGGTCGGCGCGGTGCGGATCGCGTCGAACGAATGCTGGACCGGCCCGTTTTCCGAAGGCGTCGCCGCCGCGGCCATGATGGCCAGCCAGGGCAACCGCTATGAACCCGACAACAACCACGCGAAACTGGCCGCCGCCGTCGCCGAGGTGGAGGGGCTGCCCGAGGATCGCATCCTCGCCTGGCCCGGTTCCAGCGATCCGCTGAACCGCGTGGTCGTCACCTTCTGCTCGCCCGAACGCGGGCTGGTCACCGCCAACCCCAGCTATGAACAGGCGTGGCGGACCAGCGAATGGCTGGGCGTCCCGCTAAGCCGCGTTCCGCTGACCGCCGATCACCGGCACGACGTTCGGGCGATGCTGGCGGCCAATCCCCGCGCCGGCCTCTATTACGTGTGCTCGCCCAATAACCCGACCGGCACCGTCACCCCGATCGAGGACATCGTCTGGCTGGCGCAAAACAAGCCGAAAGACGCGGTGCTGGTGGTGGATGAGGCCTATATCCACTTCTCAGGCACGCCCAGCGCCGCCGCGCTGGCCGCCAGCCGCGACGATGTGATCGTGCTGCGCACCATTTCCAAGCTGTTCGGCATGGCCGGGATGCGGCTGGGCCTGACCTTCGCCCACCCTGCGCTGTACGAACGGATGATGCGCTATGACGGGGAGCAGGTGACCTTCATGGTCCCGATGACCGCCATCGCCTGCGGCACGGCCAGCCTGCCGCTCGCCGCCAAGATCGCCGCCCGCCGGGACCAGATGATCGCGGTGCGCGAGGAAACGCTGGATCACATGAAAAAGCGCGGCATCGCCACCATCGGATCGCAGGCGAACATGTTCATGGCCGACTGGGGCGCATTGGGGACCCCTGCCGACATGCAGCAGAAATTCCTCGATCAGGGTGTCCAGATCGGCCGGTCATGGGACGCATGGCCGACGATGAGCCGGATCACCATCGGTTCGGCCGAGGACATGCAGACATTCCGCCTTGCCCTCGACCGGATCCTGATGGGCTAGCCTGCCGGATCAGGCCGCCTTTTTCTTGAAAAGCAGCGTCATGCGGTCGCTCTCGCCGATGGCGGCGCGCGCCGCGCGGGTCGCCTCGTCGTCCGCGCCGCTATAGCTGGGCGGCAGCGACCAGACGCCGCCCTCCCAATTGGCGGGGTCCTTGGCATTGGCGTTGATCTCGCTCGCCTCGACCAGTTCGAAGCCCTGCGCCTCGACCATTGCGATGACGTCCGCTTGCCGCAGATAGCCGTTCGATCCGGTCACGTAATCGTCGGGCGCATCGGCGCGCGCGCGGTGCTGGACGATGCCCAGCATGCCGTCCGGCTTCAGCAGCGCATGGATCCGCTCAAGCTCCGTCGCGGCGATGCCCATGCGGGTCAGATTATGCATCTCGCGGAAGATCAGCACGCGGTCGACGGTGCCGTTATGCTCGGCGCCCAGATCGGCACTGGTGATATTGTCGACCGCCGCGCCCGACAGGTTCCACGTGGGGCTCTTTTCGGCGAAATTCGGCACCAGCTTGGACATATAGGTCCTGCCGCCCTCGTCCTCGATCAGCGAGGGATCGGGATTGAGCCCGATGTAACGCCCGTCAGGCCCCAGATAGGGCACCAGCACGCGCGTGTACCACCCGCCCGATGGCATGAAATCGGCAACCGTCATGCCCGGCTTCACCTGGAAGAATGCCAGCGTCTCGGCGGGATGGCGATACTGGTCGCGCGCCTTGTCCTCGGCGCGGTTGTCCTGCATCAGCGCGGCGTGCATGGCAGGGTCATGCTGGGCGGCACTGGCGTGATGATCGGCCCATGCGGCGGTTGGAACGGCAACCGCAAGCGCAAGGGGCGCGATGGCAGCGGCATACGACTTCAAACGCATATCGGTTCTCCCGGAAATTTCTGGCGGATTGCCTGTGCATGCGATCTTAGGGTGCCCTGCCCCCATAACAAGCGCCGCGAGCGTTCCGGGCGAGAAAAATGGACGATCCGGGCCGAATGGCGAACCGATCAGTCGCTTTCCGTCAAAAGACCCCCGCCCAGCAGCAACAGCAGCTTCACGTCGATCGCCTTGCCCGCCGCGCGCGCCTCGGCCACGAAGCCTTCGATCCCGTCCAGCGGCACCCGGTGCGCGGTGATGTCCTCGCCGCCCACACCGCCGCCTTCGCCGATCTTGGTCAGGCCCCGCGCGCGCACCAGCGTGAAACTCTCGCTCACCATGCCGGGCGAGGAATGGAACTCGCCCACATCCTCCAGCGTGGCCGCGCGATAGCCGGTTTCCTCCTCCAGCTCGCGCCCCGCCGCGGCCAGCGGACCCTCGTCCGCCGCGCTATCATCATCGCCGATCAGCCCGGCGGGAAGCTCGATACAGGGCTTGCCCAAGGGCACGCGATATTGCTCGACCAGCAGGACATGGCCGTCCTCGACCGCAAGGATCACCGCGGCGCGGATCGACCTTGCGCGCGAGACATATTCCCAGCGCCCCCGCTGCTTGGCGACGATCCAGTTTCCTTCCCAGCGGATATGCTCGGGCGCGTCCCTATCGGCGGTCATGCAAATTCCTACAGCTCGATCAGGCGATCGGGGATTTCGTTCTCGTCATCGTGCGCGCGCGGGAAATGCTCGGCCAGAACCTTGCCGACATGCTCTACGCCCGACACCATCGCGGCGGCCGTGCGCCCCTCTTTCAGCTCGCCCAGCATGTCGATCATCGCCTCGCCCCAGACCTCGTCGGGCACCTTGTGGGCGATGGCGGCATCGGCGACGATCTCGGCCCGGTGCTCGCGCATCGACAGATAGATCAATATGCCGGTGCGGCCATGGGTGCGCCGCTCGGCCCCCACCTTGAAGAAGGACACGGCGCGGGCGTGGGCGCGCTTTGTCTTGATCCGTCCGGGCACCAGCAGCAGGCGGAACGGCCACCACGCCAGCACGATCATCGCGCCCGCGAATTGCAGCGCGGCGAACAGCCCCGCCATCCAGAACAGCTCGGCAGGCGTATGTTCCGCGGCCCAGTTGCCCGTCAGCCGGTCCCACATGCCCAGATAGAACTCGGCATTGATCGCCAGCGCGACCAGCCCGACCAGCGAGGCCGCCGCCGCCCAGCACAGCGCGACGTCGAGGTAATCGTCCGACTTCTCGGTCAGGATCGTCACGATCTCGCCCGAGGTGTGCATTTCCGCGGCGCTGACCGCGGCGGTCACGCGGACGTGATCCTCCTCGCCCAGATAGACGGGCTTTTGTTTCATCGGTCCCGCCATGCTCACCAGCCCCCGCTCGCGCCGCCGCCGCCAAAGCCGCCGCCGCCGCCCGAAAAACCGCCGCCAAAGCCGCCGCCGCCGCCGAAGCCGCCACCGGAACCGCCGCCCCAGCCGCCGCCTCCGCCGCCCCAGATGATGACCGGCGCGCCGCCGCGATATTTATGCCCGCCGCGCAGGCCGCGCAGCAACGGAATGATGAAGAAGAACAGGAAGATCAGCAGGAAGATCACCTCGAACAGCCCGATCCCGTCGCCCTCGCGCGCCTGCGCCGCTTCCTCGTTGGCGGCGGCGGCGATTTCGGCGGCCTGTTCGGGCGGCAGTTCCAGCTGCTGGATGATCGCATCCGCGCCTGCCGCGATCCCGCCCGGCATGTCGCCTTGCTTAAAGAGCGGCAGGATCTGCCGGTTGATGATCAGGAAGGACAATCCGTCGGTCAGGATCGGCTCAAGCCCGTAACCCACCTCGATCCGCACCTTGCGCTCGTTCGGCGCGACGATCAGCAGCGCGCCGTCGTCGTTCTCCTCGCTGCCGATGCCCCATGTGCGGCCCAGCTGATAGCCATAGCTTTCGATGTCGTAGCCCTGAAGGTCGGGCACCGTCGCCACCACGAACTGCCGCTGGGTGCGCGTCTCGAACGCCTGCAGCTTTTGCGCCAGCGCGGCTTCCTCGGCAGGCGGGATGATATTGGCCGCATCGACGACGCGGCCCGTCAGCGCGGGAAAATCCTGCGCTGCGGCGGCGGACACACCGAAAGGTCCGGCCACCATCGCGGCCGCAAGCAGGAACAGGGCAAAAATGCGTTTCATGTCTCGTCCGTGGCAGCCGGTTCGCCGATCCCGTCCGGTCCGGAATCCGGTCCGTTGGGAGCCCCGTCGCGGGCAGCGGCCAGCAAAGCCTCGATCCCTTCCATTCCCTTCAATGCCGCGCCCGCAAAGTCTCCTTCGCGCGCCAGCGGCTTCATCGTGTCGACGATCGCGTCCCGCTCTGCATCGCTGGGCCGGATCGGCAGGTCGTGGCCGGTCGAAACCCCGACCAGCGTGTCGCCGGGCGAAATGAACACGATCGCCGCGTCATTGCGACCCGTGGCACGTTCCCACCCGCCATGGAAGCGGCTGGCAAAGCGATTGAACGCCTCGCCCTTCAGCCCCCGCGTCGTCAGCACCACGAAACGCGCATCGCTGCGCGCCCGCGCCGCATCGACCGCATCCGACAAACGGGCGGTTTCCGCCGGCGAGAACAGGCCGATCGGGTCGACCACCCTCTCGACCCCATAATTTGCCGCAACCGCCTCCGCCTTGTCGCCGCCCTCACCCGTATAACGAAAGGCCCCGCCGCTCCATGGCAGCATGAAGCCCGCCGTCAGCACGAAGGCCAGCGTGAACCAGCGCCAGTGACGCAGCGGGTGCCGAACAAGATCGCCGGGGTCCAAGCGGCCTCCGGCTTCAGAGCATTTCGCTCAGGTCGGGGGCCTGCTCGGCATTGGGCGTCACCGCCTCGAACGGCACCATCGGCTCCGCGCCATGCACCAGCTTGGCACCGATGATGTCGGGGAAGGTGCGGATCGTGGTGTTATAGTTGCGGACCGCCTCGTTATAGTCGCGCACCGCGATATTGATGCGGTTCTCGCTGCCTTCGACCTGGCTTTGCAGCATCTGGTAATTGGTGATCGACTGCAGCTGGGGATAGGCCTCGAAATTGGCGAGCAGACGGCCCAGCCCTTGCGACAGCTGGCCCTGCGCCTCGGCATATTGCTGCATCAGTTCGGGATTATCCAGATCGTCCGCATTGACTTGTATGCTGGTCGCACGGCTGCGCGCCTCGATCACGTCGGTCAGGATGCCGCGCTCCTGCTCGCTCGCGCTGCTGGCGACAGAGGCGAGGTTGGGCAGCAATTGCGCGCGCCGGTCATAGGCGTTCTGCACGTCGGCCCAGCGCGCCTTGGCCTCTTCCTCGGCGGTGGGCACGGAATTGATGCCGCACGCGGCCAGCATGCTTGCCAGCAAGGCCGCGATCAAAAGACGTATCGGATTGGAAATGGCCATGGCGGTCGGTTCCCCTCTGTTGGGCAGAGGCGCAACGACGCGCGCCCCCTCTCGCCCCCAGTATAGGCCGCCGCGCCCGCGCAACAAGAGCGGAGGAACCCTGAAATTACCATTGCCGCACCCGAAACGACGGTTAATTCTGGCAGGCGGTTACAACAGGGGAATGGCAGACACATGCTGACAGAGTTCAAGAAATTCATCGCCCGCGGCAATGTGCTCGACCTCGCCGTGGGCGTCGTGATCGGTGCGGCCTTCGGCAAGATCACGACTTCGCTGACCGAGAACATTATCATGCCGCTGCTGGGCTGGATCTTCGGCACGATCGACTGGTCGAACCATTTCCTCGTGCTCGGATCGATCCCCGCCGATTACGAGGGCGACCCCACCAGCTTCGCCGCTCTGAAAGAGGCGGGGGTGCCCGTCATCGGCTATGGCGACCTGATCACCCAGATCGTCAATTTCCTGCTGATCGCCTTTGCCCTGTTCCTGCTGGTGCGCAGCGCGAACAAGGTGATGGAGGAGATCGAGGAAAAGATGGTCAAGGCCGACAACACGCAGGAAGAGCCGACCGTCCCCACCGATCCGCAGCTCGACGTGCTCAAGGAAATCCGCGACCAGCTGAAGGCATCTGCCAACGTCTGACGCCGCCGGTCCGCCGGGAATGAGCGCGCAGCAAATTTCGCGCGCTCACTTCACATTAATTTCCGGGTCGCTATATGGGTCGTGCCGGTTTCGACCGGCTATGGCGATAAATTGCGGTGTGCAATAGGCACAGCGGACCCGGGGGCAGTACCCGGCGGCTCCACCAAACCCCCTGTTATCGAGGGCTTGGTATAGGGGGCCGAACCAGGATCGACGTGTGTTGAAAGGCACTGTTTTCGCCCGGGCTGAGTAACCCGTTAAAGGCTCAAAAACCCACAAGTGCCAACGATAACGAAGCACTCGCTCTCGCTGCGTAATTCTAGGGGCTAACGCCCTGAATTTACAAAGCTAAAGCGCGGTTGGACCCACCGGGCAACAGAAGCGGATTCCGGGGC
>NZ_CFETID010000015.1:0-89590 GCF_983967925.1 Croceicoccus sp.
GAGTAGGTGACTGTTAATCACTTGGTCGTTGGTTCGAATCCAACTCGGGGAGCCACTTTCTTCCGGACTACGCAGGCGGCCCAAGGCCTCCGCCGCTGGACGGTAAAACCCTCATAAACTGTGGCTTTTTTGTGGCTTCGCGCCCAGACGCGCCTTTAGCGCGGCAGGACGAGTGCAAGCCTGGATCGTACGGCTTGGCCACCCGTTTCCATATCAAAGCCCGAATGACCGGGCCAGATAATGGAAAGGAGACCACCATGGGTGAGCTCACCGAAAAGATCAAAGGCAACACCAATGAAGCCATCGGCAAGGCCAAGCAGGAAAGCGGCAATCCGCAGACCCGTCAGGAAGGCCGCGAGCAGGAAGCCAAGGGCGATGCTCAGCAACTGAAGGGTGAAGTCGAAGGCAAGCTCGGCAACGACATCTGACCTTCACACAGTTTTGCCGCAAGCCAAAGGAAACGCCCCCGCCGCAAGGCAGGGGCGTTTTTCTATTTGGCGGCTATCGCGTCGCTCCACTTGCGGTCGGCAATCTCGTCGCGCTTCGCGGCGAAATCTTCCTTTGACAGGATTTCGACCGCGGGGGTCAGGCCCAGATGCTCAGCCAGAAGCTTTATGTCCTTGCGCGGGGGCGAGCCGTACAAGGCGGCATGGCTGCTGCGCAGATAGAGTTTCAGATCGCCATCCTCGACTGCCAGCAGGCTGACGTTGAGCGATTTGCGCGATTGCCCGCCCAGCCGGCGGCACAGCCGCGTCGCCAGTCCCCATCCCGCCGCCTCGTGCAGGCGATCCGCGGGGGCGAGCGCGGCAATGGATTCGGGCAAGTCGGTCTGTCCGCTATTGGCGAGGACGGCGGCGGCCAGCATGCCCCGCTCACTATCGGTCAGATCCAGCCAGCGCTTGTAGAGCGCCCATTCGACCGCCTGCGTCGTGCGAAGATTGGGCTCGACCTGCATGGATGCGAGTGAGAGCATCGTGGCCGCCAGCCGAAGCCGTTCGGTTCCGTGCCGCTCCGTCGGCAGGGCCGCGACGGTCCAGCCTGCGATCCGGGCGGAAACGGCAGGCGATGCGCCGATCTGCGCCGCGAAATAGCCGATGCCCGCCAGCAAGGGGTCCTGTGCACGCTCAGCCTTGCTCAGCCGCGAATGCAACAGCCCTTCGCGCAGGCCCCATGACGAAAAGACGAGCCCTTCGGGTTGCAGCCGCGTCAGCAGGGCACCCAGCAGCACCGCCGCTCCCGGCAGGATGGATGCGCGCATCGATGACACGCGCGGCACCGCCTTCAGGTCGCCCACGTCGGCCCGCGCAATCCGCTTCGCCAGCTTGGCGGCATCGGCCGAATTGATCGACAGGCCATGCGGGTCGGACAGCGGATGCGACTGGCGATGCATCGAATAGAGCGCCATCGAGCGCCAGGTGCCGCCCACCATGAACAGCGGGCCGGTTATGGAATGGTCCCAACCCGCGTCGCGCAGCGCCTGTTCGATCACCTCGTCGACGCGGTCTTCGCCCTGTTCCAGCAAGGACGCGAGACGCAGCGTGCCCAGCGGCATGCTGACCCCGCCCTGCGGCTCCCCGTCGCGGATCGCCACGAGTTCGAGGCTGCCGCCGCCCAGATCGGCGACCACGCCTTCGCGCCCCGGAAAAGCCCCGATGACGCCCATCGCACTGACCTGCGCTTCCTCCTCGCCCGAAATCAGGCGGGGGTGCAGCCCCAGATCCTCGACCTTTGCAAGGAATTCAGCCCCGTTCTCCGCCTCTCGCACGGCGGCGGTGGCGACCGTCTGGACGTCGTCGATCTCAAGATCCGACAAGATCAGCGCAAAGCGGGCCAAGCCGCCAAGCGCAAGTTCGATCGCCTCGTCCGGCATCCGGCCCGTATCGGCAAGGTCGCGGCCAAGCCGCGCCGTGACCTTTTCGTTCATCAGCACGGTCGGCGCGCGCGGCGAGCCGCCATAGACGACCATGCGGACGGTGTTGGAACCGATATCGATCACGGCGCAGGTAAACCCGCCATTGCTGCGGGACGCGTCGCGCTTTCTTCGAATATTCTGAGAGGTCATTTTCTCTATCTTGTCAGACCTGCGCGCCCTTGCGCAAGGCGAGGCGGGGCACGGCATCCTCGACAAGGGCCTGGCCGCGTCCCGAAAGCGAGGGGTTGGTCATGAAATAATTATGCAGGTTGAATGGCCTGTCCGAGGAGTCGGCGCGGGTATAGCTGCCATCGGTCTGCAATATCCAGCTTTGTTCGGTGTCGAGCAGGTTGGCCAGCAGCACCTGCTGCAGGATCTGGTCGTGAACGGTGCGATTGCGGATCGGGACCATCGCCTCGACCCGGCGGTCGAGATTGCGGCTCATCGCGTCGGCGCTGGTGATGAACACGCGGGCCCGCGGACTGGGCAGGCGATAGCCGTTGGCAAAGGCCCAGATGCGGCTGTGTTCGAGGAACCGGCCGATGATCGACTTGACCTCGATCGTGTCGGAAATGCCGGGGATCCCGGTTTTCAGGCAGCAGATCCCGCGCACCACAAGGCTGATCTGCACGCCCGCCTGCCCCGCCTCGTACAGCTTGTCGATCACGCCCTTGTCGGTCAGCGAATTCAGCTTGGCCCAGATGGCCGCCGGTCGCCCGGCTTGCTGGTTCGCAATCTCGCGGTCGATATTGCGGTAGAGTTCGTCGCGCATGTCGATGGGCGAGACGACCAGCTGTTCCATATCGTGCGGTTCGACATAGCCGGTGACGAAATTGAACAGCTTGGCCGCGTCGCGCCCGAAACGCGGATC
Source organism: Croceicoccus sp. (assembly GCF_983967925.1). Classification (NCBI taxonomy): domain Bacteria; kingdom Pseudomonadati; phylum Pseudomonadota; class Alphaproteobacteria; order Sphingomonadales; family Erythrobacteraceae; genus Croceicoccus; species Croceicoccus sp. The sequence continues at coordinate 2,784 of NZ_CFETID010000015.1, forward strand.
GGCGGTAAAGAAGGACAGGTCGGTGTAAATGCGCGTCGTCACCGGATGATAATTGCCGGTGCCGAAGTGGCAGTAAGTGCGATAGCGATTGCCCTCGCGCCGCACGACCATCGACACCTTGGCGTGGGTCTTCCAGTCGACGAAGCCATAGATCACCTGCACGCCCGCGCGTTCCAGCTGATTGGCCCACAGCAGGTTCTGCTCCTCGTCGAAACGGGCCTTGAGCTCGACCACGGCGGTGACCGACTTGCCCGCCTCTGCCGCCGCGATCAGCGCGTTGATGATCGCCGACTGCTTGCCTGCACGGTAAAGCGTCTGCTTGATCGCCACCACGTCGGGATCGCTGGCGGCCTGCCGGACGAAATCGACCACCACCTCGAAACTCTCGTAAGGGTGGTGGATGACGATGTCCTTTTCGCCGATGGCGGCGAAGCAGTCCCCGTCATGCTCCATGATGCGTTCGGGATAGCGCGGCGAATAGGGCTCGAACTTCAGGTCGGGGCGGTCTTCGTCGACGATGTCGGCGAGCCCTTCGACCCCGATCAGCCCGTTGGTCTTGATGACCTGCGCATCGGACAGGCCCAGTTGCTCGCGCAGCAATTGCTCGGCAACGGGATCGAAATCCTCCTCGATCTCAAGCTGGATGACCCTGCCGCGACGGCGGCGCTGGATCGCGGTGCGGAAATAGCGGACGAGATCCTCGGCCTCTTCCTCAAGCTCGATATCCGAATCGCGCAGCACGCGGAACGCGCCGTCGCCCTCGATCCGGAAGCCGGGGAACAGCAATTCGCCGAACCGGCAGATCAGCCGCTCTATCGAGATATAGGTCGCGTCCTCCCCCGGCACGCGCACGAAACGCGGCAGCGCCGAGGGGATGAGGATCATCTCGACCACCTGCTCGCCGTCGGAAATGCGCGTCAGGTGAAACAGGACGCCTAGACCCTGATTGGCGACGAAGGGGAATGGATGGGCCGGATCGATCGCCTGCGGCGTCAACACCGGCAGCAAATGGTCGAGAAAATAATCCTTCAGCCAGTTGCGCGCCGCGGTATCGATGCGCCCCTCGTCCGCGACGTGGATCCGCTCCTTCACCAAAAGCTCGCGCAGGTCGCGCCAGACATCCTGCTGCGCCACTTCCAGCGCCTCGGTCGCTTCGCGAATGGCGGCTAGCTGCTGCGAGGGTGTGCGCCCGTCGATCGACAGCTTCGAAATGCCGCGCCGCACTTGCCCTGCAAGGCCCGCGACGCGGATCATCATGAATTCGTCGAGATTGCTGCCCGAGATCGAGAGGAAGCGCACCCGTTCCAGCAGCGGATATTCGGGGCGCGAGGCCTCGGCCAAGACGCGCCGGTTGAAGGCCAGCCAGCTGAGTTCGCGATTGTAATAGAGATCCTGCGGCGCGAGCGCCTCCGGGCTTGCAGCTTCCGATCTCGACATCTCGTTCATCACGCTCGCCATGAAAGGTAAAATGGGGTGGGCGCGCGATGGGGAACCGGTGTTACGACCGTGTTACAGTTTTCTGACAGAGTTTGTACCGTCATCTCGACTGCAGGCGCTTTGGATCGACAGGTTGCGCCGCAAGAACGGCGCTCGCGGAGCGATCATGCGCCCAAGCGCCGCGCGTGACAAGGCGGGAGTGGAAGGGTGCGGCCTCCCGCACGGCCAATAATAAAGAGCGGACCGGCCATCAGGAATGACCGATCCGCCGATTATTCGAATGTGGCTGCCGGAAGGTTCCGGGTCAGTCGGCCTTGGCGACGCGCGAAGGGACGAATTCGCCGCGGTCGAGCATGCCGAGAGCCTTGCGCGCCAGATTGCGCGAGTCCGCCCATTCGCCCTGCGCGGTTTCCATCTGGTAGCGCATCCGGTTGTCGGCGACGCGCGTGAACATGGCGCGGGCGCGTTCGGTTTCGCCCTGACGGGCAAAGTCGACGCCGCGATTGAGAAGCTGCACCGGATCGCCGCTGTCCATCACGGCCGCCACTTCGATTTCTTCGCTTGCGCCAACGGGTTCGGCGGTGTTCGCGGCCGTAAGATCCGCCTGCGGAGCCAGCGCCGCCCCTGCGGCGAGCAGGCCTGCGAACAGCGTAGCGATTGCCATATCCATCTCTCCTTATCCGTAAGTTGAGACAAATATGCGCCGTATCGCTCCCTACTGCAACAATTCTGTAACATTGTCATTTTTCTGAAACATTAGAGCCGCGGCAATCGTCGGAAAATCTTTTTGCAGTTGCGGAATGGCGGAATTGTGCGGGATTGAACACGAATGTCAGTCGGATGATCACGTCCTTGCAAAGAAACTGTCACAAGCGGGGTCTAGCGGAGCCGAGCGATCCGAAATCGCACGCTATTCGATTCTCGGTACCAAGGGGACCAATTGCCGTGACCAATATTCACCGCTCGCTTATTCTTGGCTGCAGCATGCTGGCTCTTGCCGGCTGCGGCGGCGACCAGATCGTCTCTCCCGGAACGGGCGGTGACATCATCATCGAAAATCCTGCACCCGCGCCGTCGCCTACGCCGACGCCTACTCCGACGCCAACTCCAACGGTGACGCCGGCCAATGGCTGCCCCACCATCGCGTCGACCGGCGGCCTGACCAATTCGGGCACGATCGAGGGCGACAGCGGCGAATACCGCGTCTGCACCCTGCCCGCGCAGTTCGATGCCAGCGACACGCTGCCCTATATCGAGGGCCTGCTCTACGCCATCAACGGCCGCGTCGATGTCGGCACCGACGGCGGTCCGGTCGCTTCGGCCAGCGACAGCGACGTGACTCTGTCGATCGAACCCGGCGTGATCCTGTTTGGCGCAACCGGCCGTTCGTACCTGGTCGTCAACCGCGGCAACCAGATCGACGCCGTGGGTGAGCCCGAGCGTCCGATCATTTTCACCAGCCGCGACAACGTGCAGAGCACCGCGGGCGAGAATTCCGACGCACAGTGGGGCGGCGTCGTCCTGCTGGGCCGCGCGCCGGTTTCGGACTGCCGCGACGGCGTTCCGAACAAGGCCAACCAGGCCGAGTGCGAGCAGCTTCTGGAAGGTGCGGCCGTGACCACGCTTTTCGGCGGCAACACCCCGGACGACAGCTCGGGCACCATGCAGTATTTCCAGATCCGCTACTCGGGCTTCACGCTGGAAGGCGGTTCGGAACTGCAGTCGCTGACCACCGGCGGCATCGGTTCGGGCACGACCATCGACCACTGGATGAGCTTCAACAGCTCGGACGACGGTACCGAGTTCTTCGGCGGCCGCGTGAATATGAGCCACATGATCGTGGTCGGCGCTTCGGACGATTCGATCGACGTCGACACGGGCGCCCAGGCGAACCTGCAATATGTGATCGTCGCCCAGCGCGCCGGCACCGGCGACAACATCGTCGAGCTGGACTCGCCCGATGAGGACTACTCGACCGGCGCCCTGCCGCGCACCAACCTGCGGATTGCGAACGCGACCTTCCTGTCGCGCAGCAGCGGCAGCGCACAGGCCCTGCGCCTTCGCGGCGGTGCGCAGTTCAGCCTCGTCAACTCGGTCATGGACATCGACGGCGACCGCACCTGCGTCCGTCTGGACGAGACCGTGACGCTGGCCCAGGACCCGCTGTTCGCTTCGGTCGTCGCCAATTGCGGCACCACCCAGCCGTTCCGCGGTTCGTCGGGCGTGACCGACGCCGAGGTCGCGGCGGCCTTCGACGGCGGTGACGACACGGACTCGTCGTTCACCATCACGCTGACCGGCGGCTTCATCAACGGCACCGGCGAAGCGGGCGTGGCCGCCTATGACCCGACCGCTCTGTCGAGCTTCTTCGATGCCACCGACTATATCGGTGCCGTCGCGGACGAAACCGACACGTGGTACGAGGGCTGGACCTGCGACAGCGCCACCCTGACCTTCGGGAACAACACCGGCCTCTGCACCGAGCTGCCGGTCTACTCCTGATCGCGTAATCGGGGAGGGTGCGATCCGGACCAGCGCCGGGTCCGCCCTCCCCCTTTTCGTATTTGCTTTTGACAGGTCCTTGGATGGGCCTGACCCGACTGATCCATTGAGGGGGTTTCATAGCCATGTCGACCGGCAAGCGCCTTGCAGGCGTACTCCTGCTTTCCACCGCGCTTTCCTTTCCCGCCACCGGTTTTGCGCAGGATGTTATCGGCGTACCCCCGGGCGATGACCCCAGCACGGAATCGGCCGAGATCCAGCAGGCCGAGGACGCGCTTGGCCCCGGTGCCGAAGTGCTGCCCGACAGCGATACGGCGACCGAAGAGGAATATCAGGACACCGACATCTCGGTTCCCGGCGGCGACATCATCGTCACCGGCCGCCGCGTGCGCGACGTCACCCGTTCGTCGACGCAGGTCGTCAGCGTCCTGTCCGCAGAGCAGATCGCCCGCACCGGCGAAGGCGACATCGCGGGCGCGCTGAACCGCGTCACCGGCCTGTCGATCGTCGGCGACGGACGCGTCTATGTCCGCGGCCTTGGCGATCGCTATTCGCTTGCCATGCTGAACGGCCTGCCGCTGCCCAGCCCCGAACCGCTGAGCCGCGTGGTGCCGCTCGACATCTTCCCGACCAGCGTCATCGCATCCTCGCTGGTGCAAAAGACCTATTCGCCCAACTTCCCCGGCGAATTCGGCGGCGGCGTCATCAACCTGACCACCCGCGCCGTTCCGGACGAGAGCTTCTTCACCATCTCGGTCAGCGGCGGCGGCGATACCCGCACGACGGGCCGCGACGGGCTGACCTATTTCGGTTCGGACATCGACTGGACCGGTTTCGACAACGGCAACCGGGACACGCCGTCCAACCTGGAGGCTTTCTACCAGACCGGCGAGCGGATCGAGGATTCGGACATCGCCGTGCAGGAAGGGATCGCGGCGCAGATCTGGCCGACCAATCTCGCCACCGTACAGAAGGACGGCAATCTGCCGCCGAACTGGTCGGGATCGGTCACGGCGGGCACATCGTTCGACGTCGGTTCCGATGCGGTGCTGGGCGTGATCGCGACCGCCGGCCTCAAGAACAGCTGGCGCAACCGGCTCGTCACCTCGCAGAGCGGTACGACCGACCTGCAGCTGCGCGACGATACGGAAAACTTCATCACCGATCAGCGCATGCTGTTCAATTCGCTCGTCGCCTTCGGCCTCGATTTCGGCGAGCACACCATTCGCTGGACCAACCTGTACATTCGCGACACGCGCAAGCAGGCGAGCCTCGCGAACACCTATCAGTTCGAGGACAACTTCGACGTCGTCACCCAGAACACGGCCTGGTACGAACGCCAGCTGATCGACAGCCAGGTGGTGGGCGAGTTCGAATTCGGCCCGCTCTCGCTCGACCTGCGCGGCGGCTATGCCCGCACCGATCGCGAGGCGCCGTATAATCTGACGTTCAATTACGTGCGCACCAATCTCGATACGCCGACCGGCAATTATTACGTTGCCAACGTGACGGGCAACCAGATCCAGAACGTCGACCCGATCAGCTCGGTATTCGAGGATCTGCAGGAAGAGCTCTGGTTCGGCGGCATCGATGCCAGCTACGAGATCACGCCCAACCTCGTTTCGACGATCGGCTATGCCTATTCGGACACCGACCGCTATTCGGAACGCCGCGACTTCCGCCTTCAGATGAGCGTGGATCCCGAGAATGTCGGGCTTGGCCTGACGAACGACGTGCTGACGCTGGTCGGCCTGCGCCGTCCGGGGGATATCGTGAACGGCGCGACGCTGGCCGGTTTCAATGTCGGGCTGGTCGAGGCTTCGCAGAACCCCGCGTTCGACGCGGCGCTGCGGGTTCACGCCGGTTACGGCCAGATCCGCTGGCTTCCGCTCGACACGCTGACGGTGGATGTCGGCGTGCGCTATGAAGAAGGCAAGCAGAACGTATCGCTGGCGCCTGTCTTCAACGACATCGATCCGACCCTTGCGGTGACCAATATCGAGGAGGACTATTTCCTCCCCGCCGCGACGATCACGTTCGAGGCGACCGACGATCTTCAGCTGCGCCTGTCGGCATCCAAGACACTTGGCCGCCCGCAGTTCCGCGAGCTGATCGAGCAGTCCTATTACGACCCCGAGACCAACCGCCAGTTCCGCGGCAACCCGTTCCTGACGGACAGCGAACTGCTGAACGCCGAGGCACGCGCCGAATATTACATCGGCGGCGGCAGCCGGCTGAGCGTCGCGGGCTTCTACAAGGAAATCGACAAGCCGATCGAGACGGTGGCGACCATCACCTCGGGCGGCGGGCGCGAATACAGCTTTATCAACGTGCCCGAGGCAAAGCTGTACGGCGCGGAAGTCGAGGCGCTGTACAATTATGAACTGTACGATCTGGGCGGCTGGTTCGATACCAAGCAGCTGGTCCTGATCGCGAACTACACCTATTCGAAATCCGAACTGGGCGGCTTCGACGAGACGACCACCGCGCCCTTCACCGGCGCGCCGGTGATCATCGGCAGCTTCTTCGACGAAGGCGATGCGATGACCGGTCAGTCCGAGCATGTCGCCAACCTTCAGCTGGGCTTCGAAGACATGGACGTGCTCCAGCAGTTCACGGTTCTGCTCAACTATGCCAGCGACCGCGTGATCAGCTACAGCCCGCAGCAGCCCCCGATCGTCGAGGATCCGGGCCTGACCGTCGATTTCGTGGCGCGAAGCGAAGCCTCGTTCCTCGGCCAGAATGTCGAGCTGAACTTCCAGGCCCGCAACATCTTCGCGCGCTCGCATCTGGAATATCAGGACAATGGCACCAACCGGCTGGACGTGAACAGCTACAAGCGCGGCGCCTCGTTCTCGATCGGTGCATCGATGGAATTCTGACCAACCCACTTTTCTGCGCCTGACGGGCCCGGTCTCCGCTATGGAGACCGGGCTCTTTTTTATGGGTTCGCCGCCTGAAAATGCGTCAGGCTGATACATGGCGACCGTGCTTTGGCACCGATTTGACGGAATCTTTTGCCTTCGGCCGTTTCCCTTGGCACATCGGTGCGGGGATCGAAAAAGGGGGTTTGTTCCGAATGCGTTATGTCACTGCGCTCATGCTGCTTGCACCTGTCATGCTTGCGGCGACGCCCGCGCTTGCCGGTGAGGAGGTGCTTTACGGCCCCGCGCCCGACTGGATCGATATCGAGGGCGCAGCCCCCATCGACACCGCGGCCAAACTGCCGATCGCCCGCATCGACGTGCAGCAACGGATCGAGGATGGCACGGTCACGATCTACGTCGACCGCGCGATCAAGCTCGACAGTGCCGAGGCGCTGACGCAAGGCGGCACCAGCACCGCCACATGGATGCCAGAAAAGGGCGATCTGACGATCCATGCGGTGCGGATCCTGCGCGGGGACGACACCATCGACGTGCTGGCCGCGGGCGAGCGATATACCGTGCTGCGCCGCGAGACGCAGCTTGAGCGCCGGACGCTCGACGGGATGCTCACCGCGACCATGCCCATACCGGGACTGCGTACGGGCGACGTGCTGCAGATCGCGTTCAGCCAGACCGTGCACGACGAGACGCTGGCGGGCGGCGCGCAATTGAACTCGCTTCTGTTCGCCAAACCGTTCGAGGCTGGCTTTGCCCGCAACATCGTGTCCTGGCCCAAGGACGAGACGCTGGTGTGGAAGGCGGGTCCCGGCATCGCGCAGCCGCAGGAAGAAATCCGCGGCGGCTATCGCCAGGTCAGCATCGCCCTCCCCCTGCCCGAACGCGACGAAATGCCCAGCGACGCGCCCAGCCGCTTTACGCGTCCGCAGGTGCTGCAGGCGGGCACGTTCGGAGACTGGGAGGAAGTCTCTTCGGTGTTCGCGCCATTGTACAAGACCGAAGAAACGATCGCGCCCGGCAGCCCGCTTGCCGCCGAAGTCGCGCGGATAAAGGCGGCCAGCAGCGATCCGCTGGAACGCGCCGTCATGGCAACGCGATTGGTGCAGGAACGCATCAGCTATCTGATGAACGGCATGTCGGGCGGCAACTATGTCCCGCAGGCGCCCGCCCGCACATGGGAACTGCGCTTTGGCGACTGCAAGGCCAAGTCGATGCTGCTGCTCGCGCTGCTGGACGAGCTGGGGATTGAGGCCGAACCGGTCCTCGTGAACACGCAGTTCAGCGATGCCGTGCCCGATATGGTTCCGATCCCCGGTGCGTTCGACCATGTCATCGTCCGCGCCGATATCGGCGGCACGCCCTATTGGCTGGACGGCACTATGACCGGGACGCGGCGCGCCAATATCGCGAATACGCCCGCGATCCGTTACGGCCTGCCGATCCGTGCCGGGGGCGCAGGCCTGACCTCCATCGAACCGCGCGTGCCCGAATTCGCCGATATGGATATCCGGATCACGCTGGACCAGCGGGGCGGCGTCGACATACCCGCGCTGGCCACGGTGGTGACGCGCCTGTCGGGTGCCTCTGCCAGCAATCTGTCCGCTTCGATCGGCCAGATGAGCGACGAGCAGCGCGAGCAGATGCTGGAGGCGCTCGCGGCCAGCACGCAGCTGGGGGCGCTATCTTTGGTCGATGGCGATGTCGAGGTCATCGAGGAGGACGCGGTCGTCCAGTTCACCGTGACCGGTCTGATGACCACGCCGTGGCAGGACGAAGGGGCCCGGATGCGGCAGAACCTCGACATGCTTCCGGGCGCCGGTTACGAATTTTCGACCGATCGCGCACGGGCCGCATGGCGCGATATTCCGGTCGAACTCGGCTATCCCGGTCTTGCGAAAAGCGAGATCACCATATTGCTGCCCGAAAAGGGCGAGGGTTTCGCGCTGCGCGGTCGGCCCGATCTGGACGTGTCTTTCGCCGGGGAACGCATCGTGCGCCATGTCGAGCTGGCGGACGGAAAGCTGATCGCGCGCGAGACGCTGGAGAGCCGCGGCGGCGAGTTGCCCCCGTCGGGCATCAGCGAAGCCCGCACCCAGGCCGCGCGCGCCAGCAGCGGGGTGCCGTTCCTGCTGGCCCCCGTCGATGCCTCGCGCGCATGGGAATATGCGCGCGCCGATCTGCGCAAGCGCCTTGAACCGTATGAGGACGCCTATGCCAAGGCCATCGCACGCGACCCGGAAGAGGCCGGCAGTTTCCTCAATCGGGCAGGCTTTCGTCAGCAGACCGGCAATCTGACCGGCGCGCTGGCGGATATGGACGAAGCGATCGCGCTCGACCCGAACGCCGACAACTATCGCTATCGCGGCTATCTCAACAGGAATTTCGGCCGCGACGAACAGGCGCTGGCCGATTTCACCACGGCGTTCGAGTTCGATCCTAACGGCGCCAATGCGCGCACGATGGCCGCGCAGCTGGGCCGCATGGGGCAAACGTCGGAGGCGCTTGCCCTGCTCGACGAATATGACGACCATGGCGAAGATCACGAGGGCTTCGTCGACACGAAGGCAGAGGTTCTGGCCTATGCCGGACGGGCCGAGGAAGGGTTGGCGCTGGTCGACACGCTGATGGATGACCAGCCCGGCAAGGGCTATCTGGTGAACAACGCCTGCTGGTACCGGGCGCGCTTCGATGTCGGGCGGGACAACATGATCGACATCTGCGACAAGGCGGTCCAGCAGGCGGGCAGCCCCGTGGCCGCGCTGGACAGCCGGGCGCTTGCGTGGCTGACCATGGGCGAGCCGGAGAAGGCACGCGCCGATGCAGAGGCGGCGCTGGCCAGTTCGCCGCAGTCGTTCATGACCCGCTATTTGCTGGGCTTTGCGCAGCGGCGGCTGGGCGAACGGGCGGGAGAGGACACGATTGAATATATCGCCGGGACATGGCCGGGGATCGCGCAGGACTATGCGCGCTATGGTCTGCAGCCCTAGCCCCGTCTAGCCGACGTCGAGGACATAGCCGATCGAGCGCACGGTGCGCAGCGGATTGCCCGCGCCCGCCGCCTTGAGCGCGCGGCGCAGGCGTCCGATCCAGACGTCCACCGTGCGTTCGTCGATGGGCGGGTCGAGCTTGCCCAGACCCTCGATCAGATCGTGGCGCGTCAGGACGCGATTCGGATTCTCGGCAAAGAATCGCAGCAGGCGGAATTCGTTGGGCCGCAGCATGACCGGCGTCTGGCCCCAGCGCGCCTGCAGCGCCATCAGGTCGATCGCCAGTTCGCCGGCCTGCAGGATCTGCGTCGCGTGGCGGTGGCGGCTGCGTGCCTGCACGGCCAGCACGCGGTCCAGCACCGCGTTGCGCTCCACCGGCCCCACCATGTAGTCATCGGCCCCGGCGCTCAGCGCGCGGCGGCGGTCGTCGATGTCGTCGCGTTCCAGCACCATGGTGACATGCGCATCGCGCGTCCGTTCGTCGGCGCGGAGGCGGCGGCACATTTCGAGGCCGGACAGATCGTCCATCACCCAGTCGACGAAAGCCCATAGCGGACCGTCGAGCAGCCGCCTCGGCCCGCTGGCATCCAGTCTTGCGAAATGGAAATGCATGTCGTCATGCGCGAACGGTTCCATCGCCTCGGCGTATGGGTCGGTAAGGTAGATGTAAACGATGTCCACGATGCGGCGGCCCCACTGTTGCGGGGACGGGTTGGCGCAAGGATGTGACGCATTCGTGACGCTTTCACGGCGATCGTAACAATGAACGATCGCCGCCCTCCGGAAGCGTCAATTTCGTCCGGAGGGCGGTGCCGTGATACCGGCGATCAGCTGATCGCGCCGTGGCAATGCTTGTACTTGTTGCCCGAACCGCAGGGGCACGGCGAATTGCGGTTGATGTCCATGCCCTCGTACGGATTGTCGCGTTCCGATCCGCCCGGGCCGACCTGTGCGAAGGTCGAACCCGCCAGCGCTCCGAACATGGCCTCGCGCCCGCGCGAACCGTCGCCGTCATTGCTGTTGTCGAGACCGGTCAGCGGATCGACATGGCCCGTCATGAGCCCTGCCGGATTGCCCTGCTGCATGGCCGGGTTCTGGCCCATGTTCGGATTGGTGAGGAATTCAGGCAATTCGGGCAGCGGCGCAGGCTCCGGCGCGGCCATGCGCAGGTTTGTCGTCATCAGGATGCGGGTGACGTCCTCGCGGATCTCCTCAAGCATACGCTCGAACAGGGCGAAGGCTTCCTGCTTGTATTCGTTGATCGGCTGCTTTTGCGCATAGGCGCGCAGCCCCACCACCTGCCGCAATGCGTCGAGCGTGGCGAGATGCTCCTTCCAGTGGTGGTCGAGCCGGTCGAGCAGGACCGATTTCTCGACCTGACGCCAGATCGACGGATCGACGCTGGCCAGTTTGGAATCCATCTTGGCATCGGCCTGCGCGGCAAGGCGCTGTTCGATGTCCTGCGGATCGATGCCGTCCTCTTCCAGCCAGCTGTCGATCGGCGCATCCTCGCCGATGACGTCGGCGAAGCGCTCTTTCAAGCCTTCGACGTTCCACTGCTCCGGATAGGATCCGGGAGGGCAGGCCTCGCCCACCATCGAATTGACCGTGTCGGTGCGCATTTCCAGCACGACATCGTCCACCGTCGCGCTGTCCATGATCTCGGCGCGCTGCTCGTAGATCACCTTGCGCTGGTCGTTCATCACGTTGTCGTATTCGACGACCTGTTTGCGGATGTCGTAATTGCGCGCCTCGACCTTCTTCTGCGCGGTCTCGATCGCCTTGGACAGCCACTTGCTACCGATGGCCTCGCCGTCCTGCAGGTTCGCGTTCATCATCTTGGAGAACAGCGTGTCGGGGCCGAAGATGCGCAGCAGATCGTCTTCGAGACACAGGTAGAAGCGCGACAGGCCGGGATCGCCCTGACGGCCCGAACGGCCGCGCAGCTGATTGTCGATGCGGCGCGATTCGTGCCGTTCGGTGCCCAGCACGAACAGGCCGCCCGCTTCCAGCACGCGCTGGCGCTCGGCGGCAATCTCGGCCCTGATCCGCTCGACGGCAGCGTCGCGTTCCGGCCCTTCGGGCATGTCGCGAACCTCATCCTCAAGCCGGAAATCGAGATTGCCACCCAGCTGGATGTCGGTGCCGCGGCCCGCCATATTGGTCGCGATGGTCACCGCACCGATACGGCCGGCCTGCGCGACGATATGCGCTTCCTGCTCATGCATGCGGGCATTGAGGACCGAGTGCTTCACGCCTTCCTTGGTCAGGAAGTTCGACAGCAGTTCAGATTTCTCGATCGAGACCGTGCCGACCAGAACCGGCTGGCCGATCTCGTTCTTCTCCTTGATCGCCTTGGCGATGGCGGCGAATTTTTCCAGCGTCGACTTGTAGAACTGGTCGTCCTCGTCGATCCGCTGGATCGGCACATTGGTCGGGATCTCGACCACGTTCAGCTTGTAGATGTCGAAGAATTCCGCCGCCTCGGTCGCGGCGGTGCCGGTCATGCCCGCCAGCTTGGGATACATGCGGAAATAGTTCTGGAAGGTGATCGAGGCCATGGTCTGGTTCTCGGGCTCGATCTTCACGCCCTCCTTGGCTTCGACCGCTTGGTGCAGGCCGTTTGACCAGCGGCGGCCGTCCATCATGCGGCCCGTGAACTCGTCGATGATGACGACCTTGTCGTCCTTCACGATATAGTCGGTATCGCGCTTGAACATCATGTTCGCGCGCAGCGCCTGGTCGAGGTGGTGAACGACCTGCGTATTCTCGAAATCGTAGAGATTGTCGGTTTCCAGCAGGCCCGCCTCGATCAGCTTCTGCTCGACCTTCTCGATCCCGTCCTCGGTCCAGCCGATGTTCTTGGTCTTCTCGTCCTTCTCGTAATCGTCGTCGTCCATCGTCTTCACGATGGCGTCGATGGCGACATACAGCTCGGACTTGTCCTCGGTCGGGCCAGAGATGATCAGCGGGGTCCGCGCCTCGTCGATCAGGATCGAGTCCACCTCGTCGACGATGGCGTAGTTGAACGGGCGGTGCACCTGCTGCTCGCGCGAATGCTTCATGTTGTCGCGCAGATAGTCGAAGCCCAGCTCGTTATTGGTCGAGTAGGTGATGTCGCAATTATACGCCTCGCGCCGCTGGGTTTCGTGCAGGTTCGGCACGATCACGCCCACGGTCAGGCCCAGGAAATTGTAGAGCCTGCCCATCGTCTCGGCGTCGCGGCGGGCGAGATAGTCGTTCACGGTGACGACATGCACGCCCTTGCCTTCCAGCGCATTGAGATAGACGGCCAGCGTCGCGACCAGCGTCTTGCCCTCGCCCGTGCGCATTTCGGCGATCTCACCGCGGTGGAGCACGATGCCGCCGACCATCTGCACATCGAAATGACGCATGCCGAACACGCGCTTCGAAGCCTCGCGCACCACGGCGAAGGCCTGCGGCAGGATGTCGTCGAGCGTCTCGCCCTCCTCCAGCCGCTGGCGGAACGTGGCCGTCGCGCCCTGCAACTGCTCGTCCGACAAAGCCTCATACTCGGGCTCCAGCGCGTTGATGCGGGCGACGATCTTCTCGATCGACTTGACGTAACGGTCGTTGGACGACCCGAAAATGGACTTGGCAAGGCCGCCGAGCATGGGCGTTCCCTTCTGTAAATGCGGTTCTGGGATAAGGCTGCCCGGCTGACGGGCATGGCGATCCGGCGCATGGCGCGCCGGCAGATACGAATAAGGCCGCGCGGCATCGTGCCGGCGGCCAGAAAGCGTCCGCTATTCCAGCGGGCGGTCCACCAGCATGACGGTGGGCATCAGGACCATGCGGATGGTCCGCGTCTGCGGGGCACCCAGTTCGCGTGCGCGCCTTTGACGCAGCTTGGTCGCGACCGACTTGTCCTGGTGGTCCGAACGGGCGGCCGGGGCATTGTGCTGTCCGGCCGATTCGCTGCATTCGGCGCTGACCGTCATGCGCGCGTGGGCGGGCGCGACCAGATAGGTCATGCCGAGCACCAGGGCAAAGAGGGCGAGGAGCCGTTTCATGCGAGCGGCAAGATAGGCGTTGTTGCGCGCCGCGTCCAGCGTCGGGCGCGCTTATGCGTATAAATCGGCGTCTGGATCAGGCGAAAAGATCGTGGTCCATGTCCTTCTGGTGCGAATTGGGCACCGGAAGCTGGCAATCCTCGCAGTCGCGGTCGATCTCGGGCTCGTCCGCCAGTTCGGTGCGGCCAAAACCCATCATCTGCGCGGTCAGCGTGATCGGCATCATCCACCACTCAAGCCAAAAGGCCTGCAGCGACAGACTCAGGTCCCTGTTCGCGGGTTCCCCGCTTATGAGATCGTTGTTCATGGCGTTCACCGGACACTCCCATTCGTGGGCGTCAATTCATGACGACCTGTTGTGCGGGCGGCCTGTATGCCCTGCCCGTTCAATAAACGAACGGACCGCAGGATAGCCTGTTCCGGTTTTCGAGGGAAATGGTTTACGCGCCCGCTAGATGCACTCCAGCCTACCAGCCGCCCGACCCATCATTCCCATTCAATCGTGCCCGGCGGCTTCGACGTATAGTCATAGACGACGCGGTTGATGCCCTTCACCTCGTTCACGATGCGCGTGGCGCATTGCGACAGGAAATGGCTGTCGAAGGGATAGACATCCGCGGTCATGCCGTCGGTGCTGGTCACGGCGCGCAGGGCGCACACGAAATCATAGGTCCGCCCGTCACCCATTACGCCCACGGTCTTGACCGGCAGCAGCACCGCAAAGGCCTGCCAGATCGCATCATAGAGGCCGGCGTTGCGGATCTCTTCCAGATAGATCGCGTCGGCCTTGCGCAGGATGTCGGCCTTTTCACGGTTGACTTCGCCGGGGATGCGGATGGCAAGGCCCGGTCCGGGAAACGGGTGGCGGCCGACGAAGATATCGGGCAGGCCCAGCTCGCGGCCCAGTTCGCGAACCTCGTCCTTGAACAATTCGCGCAGCGGTTCGACCAGATCCATGTCCATGCGTTCGGGCAGGCCGCCGACATTGTGATGGCTCTTGATCGTAACGCTCGGGCCGCCGGTAAAGGAGACACTTTCGATCACGTCGGGATAGAGCGTCCCTTGCGCGAGGAAATCGGCGCCGCCGATCTTCTTCGCCTCGTCCTCGAACACGTCGATGAAGGTCTTGCCGATGAACTTACGCTTGGCTTCGGGGTCCGAGACGCCTTCCAGCCCTTTCAGGAACAGGGTCGAGGCGTCCACGTGGACCAGCGGTATGTTGTAATGACCCTTGAACAGGCCGACGACCTGCTCCGCCTCGCCCATGCGCATCAGTCCGTGGTCGACGAACACGCAGGTCAACTGGTCGCCGATCGCCTCGTGGATCAGCACGGCGGCAACGGCGGAATCGACGCCGCCCGACAGGCCGCAGATCACCCTGGCATCGCCGACCTGCTCGCGAATCTCGGCGATCTTGACGTCGCGGAACTGCGCCATCGTCCAGTCGCCCGCGCAGCCGCAGACGTGGCGCACGAAATTAGCGATCAGCTTTCCGCCGTCGGGCGTGTGGACAACCTCGGGGTGGAACTGCGTGCCATAGAAGCGGCGCTTTTCGTCGGCGATCACCGCGAAGGGCGCGCCGTCGCTGGTGGCGACGATCTCGAACCCCGGCGCGAATTTCGTGACCTTGTCGCCGTGGCTCATCCAGACCTGATGGCGCTCTTCGTTCTGCCACAGCCCGTCGAACAGGGCGCATTTCTCGGTCACGGTCAGGAACGCACGGCCGAACTCGCCGCCCTCACCCGTCTCGTGCCCGGGACGGACTTCTCCGCCCAGCTGATGCGTCATGACCTGCTGGCCATAGCAGATGCCCAGAATCGGCACGCCCGCCTCGAACAGCATCTGCGGCGCGCGCGGGCTGTTTTCGTCGGGGACGCTGGCGGGGCTGCCCGACAGGATCACGCCCTTGGGACGCATGCGTTTGAACGCCTCTTCCGCCATGGTGAAGGGCGCGATTTCGGAATAGACCCCCGCCTCGCGCACCCGGCGTGCGATAAGCTGGGTCACCTGACTGCCGAAATCGACGATCAGGATCGTGTCGCCCACGGAATCGGAGCCGATGCGCGCCGCCGCGCCAGAGGTTGCTGAGGGTTCTTGAGCCATGGCCGCGCGATAGGAACGCTTCCTGATTCTGTCCAGATGCGCCGCACGAAAGAGGCGGCAGGCCAGAACGGGGCGTTATCGGCACCTTGCAAGGTTAAAGCCAAATTCATCGTTGCATAAAACGCAAGATTGATCGTCCTTTTCGCATTTGCACAACGATATGGTGCAATGCACAAAGGGCTCGAACGAATGATAACTGGCTGACCTAAACCAGACTGGATGTTTGAACCTGGCGGCAACTCATTAGGAGGAAAATATGCGTAAGTTTATCGTTCCTGCTCTGGCCGCTCTTGCCACTTTCGGCATTGCACCGGCCGCGCACGCTGAAGACATTGAAGTTCGCGTCGACTTCTCGGATCTCGACCTGTCGCGGGACACCGACGTGAATGCGCTCAAGTCGCGCGTTCTCGCCGAAGTGACCGAGACCTGCAATGAAGAGGTTCCCACTTTCGCAAGCCGCCTGCTCGTTCGCTCGTGCATTCGCGACGCGATGGAACAGGCCGATGCGCAAATTGAAGCGCAGCGTTCGCTGGCCATGGGTGCGAGCGACGAACTCGGCTGATCGCGCCTGATCCGGCTGAACCGCCGGACAGAATTCCGAAGAGGGCCGCTCCGCATTGCCGGGGCGGCCCTTCTTCTTTGGTTCTTCATGGTTTCTGGGCCGGCAGTGCGGGGCCCCGCTGAATCATGAACTCATGTTCCCCAGATCCCCCAGCAAGAATGCCAGCACCAGGCCGAGCGCCGTTGCGATCCCGGCAAGATGCTGGTCCTTGCGAAAGGCGGTCGGAAACACCTCGGTCGCAAGGCTGGCGACGACCGCGCCTGCTGCAATGCAGCGAATGAAGGCCAGCCAGTGCGGTGACACGCCCGCCAGCAGCATATTGCCCAGAATGGCGGCGACCGACAGCACGGCGGCGGTCGCGCCCCAGATGGCGATGATGCGTTTTTTTGAACGATCTCCATTCTCGGCCATCTGCTTCGCGCCGCCCGCCGCTTCGGGAAGATTCGAAAGAAAGATCGATCCGGCCAGCGCGGCAACGCCCATCGGCCCCGCACCGATCAAGGCCACGCCCAGCGCAAGGTTTTCGGGAATGCCGTCGAGGCTGATCGCCGCAAGCAGCCCGCCGCCCGAGTTCGGGCCCCACTTCTCATCGATCAGGTAATCGATCACCGCGAACATGATCGCGCCCACAGCCACGCCCCCGCTTGCCAGATAGACGCTCGATTGCTCGATCGACGGTTCGATCAGCTCGCTGACCAACGACAGCACCAGCGCCCCGCCAGCCAGCGCGATCAGAAACCCTTCCAGCCGGACCGACATGTGCCCATAGGCGCCCCACGCCGCCCCCAGCATCAGCGCGCCCGACACGACAAGCACGGTAATCAGGGTCATCAGCATGGTCATTTCCTTCCGCCCGCGACACCGGTTGGCCGCAATTGTGGAAAATCGCCTCGCGCGGTGCGGTTCCGCTTGGGGGTTGGGGGCAAAATTCCTATATCGTGGTCATGGAAGAAAACGGTGCAACGCCCGCCAGCAAGGGCGCAGAGAACAAGCCAAACGGTCCCAACGGCAACGCATACGGCGCCGAATCCATCAAGGTGCTGAAGGGGCTGGACGCGGTCCGCAAGCGTCCGGGCATGTATATCGGCGACACCGATGACGGATCGGGTCTGCACCACATGGTGTTCGAGGTGTCGGACAACGCCATCGACGAGGCGCTGGCGGGCCACTGCGACCGCGTGATCATCGAACTGCATCCCGACAATTCGGTGTCGGTCGACGACAATGGCCGCGGCATCCCCACCGACATTCACCGCGAAGAGGGCGTTTCGGCGGCAGAAGTCATCATGACCCAACTCCACGCCGGCGGTAAGTTCGAAAATACCAGCGACGACAATGCCTACAAGGTGTCGGGCGGCCTGCACGGCGTGGGCGTGTCGGTGGTGAACGCATTGTCCGAATGGCTGGAACTGACGATCTGGCGCGACGGCAAGGAACACTGGATGCGGTTCGAGCATGGCAATGCCGTCTCGCCGCTGAAAGTCACCGGCGATGCGCCGCTGAACGACAAGGGTGAGCCGCGCAAGGGCACGCGCGTGCGCTTTCTCGCCAGCGACCAGACGTTCAAGAACGTCAACGAATATGATTTCGACAAGCTTGAGCACCGCTATCGCGAGCTGGCGTTCCTGAATTCGGGCGTGCGCATCATCCTGCGCGACCTGCGTCATGAGGAGCCGCTGGAACACGATCTGTTCTATGAAGGCGGGATCGGCGCATTCGTCACCTATCTCGACCGCAACAAGCAGCCGATGATCCCCGAGCCCATCGCCATCATGGCCGACAAAGACGGCATCGGGATCGAGGTCGCTCTCGAATGGAACGATTCCTATTACGAGAACGTGCTGTGCTTCACCAATAACATCCCGCAGCGCGACGGCGGCACCCACCTAGCCGCCTTCCGTGCCGCGCTGACGCGCACGCTGAACGGCTATGCCGACCGGTCGGGCCTGATGAAGAAGGAAAAGGTCAGCCTGTCGGGCGAGGACATGCGCGAGGGGCTGACCGCCATCGTTTCGGTCAAGCTGCCCGACCCCAAGTTCGGTTCGCAGACCAAGGACAAGCTGGTGTCGTCGGAAGTGCGCCAGCCGCTCGAAAGCCTGATGAGCGACAAGATGAGCGAATGGCTGGAGGAGAACCCCGCCCACGCCAAGACGATCATCCAGAAGGTCGTCGACGCCGCCGCCGCGCGCGAGGCGGCCCGCCGTGCGCGCGAGATGAGCCGCAAGGGCGCGATGAGCGTCGCCAGCCTGCCGGGCAAGCTGTCCGATTGCCGCGAAAAGGACGCCACCAAGTGCGAACTTTTCCTGGTCGAGGGCGATTCCGCAGGCGGTTCGGCCAAGAACGGGCGCGACAGCCAGTACCAGGCCATCCTGCCCCTGCGCGGCAAGATCCTGAACGTGGAGCGCGCGCGGTTCGACCGCATCATCTCGTCAAAGGAAGTCGGCACGCTGATCCAGGCGATGGGCACGGGCCTGCGCGACGAATTCGATCTTGAGAAGCTGCGCTATCACAAGATCGTGATCATGACCGACGCCGACGTCGACGGCGCGCATATCCGCACGCTGCTGCTTACCTTCTTCCATCGCCAGATGCCGGAGATCGTGAAGGCGGGGCATCTCTATATCGCCCAGCCGCCGCTGTACAAGGTCGCGAAGGGCCGGTCCGAAGTCTATCTCAAGGACAATGACGCGCTCGAACGCTATCTGGTCAACGCGGGTCTGGGCGAGCGTGTGCTGGAGACATCGGGCGGCGCGCGGGCGGGTGAGGATCTGGCCGCGCTGGTCGAGAAGGCGCGCCGTTTCCGCAACTCGCTGGCCTTCGCCCCCAACCGCTATGACCAGGGCGTGATCGAGGCGCTGGCGCTGGCGGGCGCGCTCGCCCCGGACCTGAGCACCACGGCACGCGCCGCGGCGCTTGAAAGGGCGTCGCAGTGGCTTGGCCGCGGCGATACCGAGGCGCGCTGGGCCGCTGAGGTCACGAGCGAAGGATACGGCATCTCGCGCATCTGGCGAGGCGTGACCGATTTCCACGTGATCGAGACCAAATTCCTCGAAAGCGCGGAAGCCCGCAAGATCAGCAAGATGGCCGAGGAACTTGCCGAGCCGTTCGAACAGGGCGCCAGCCTTGTCCGCGTAGGTCAGACCGCGCCGACGGCGGAGGACGAGGAAGACGTTGGCCCCGCGGCTGCAGCCGTCACGATCAATCGCCCTACCCAACTGCTCGACCAGATCATGGCGGCGGGACGCAAGGGCCTGTCGGTCCAGCGCTACAAGGGTCTGGGCGAGATGAATGCCGAGCAGCTTTGGGAGACCACGCTCGACCCCAATAACCGCGCCTTGCTGCAGGTGAAGGTCGAGGATGCCGATGTCACGGACGAGATCTTTACCCGTCTGATGGGCGACATCGTCGAACCGCGCCGCGAGTTCATTCAGGAAAATGCACTGAACGTTGCCAATCTCGACATCTGATCATCGAGCCGGCTGGCCGGGCCGCTGGGCTATGCCTCTACCAGCGGCCGGACCGTATCCATCAAGGTCATGCCGTCGACCGGCTTGTCGAGGCAATGCGCGTTCGGAAATTCGTCGCGGATTTCCGGATGGGTGCAATTGGCGCTGATAAAGACGATCGGCACGGATCTTTCACGCAGCACGCGGGCCAGCGGCCACACCATTTCGTCCCGCAGATTGATGTCGAGCAGGGCGACCGACGGCGCATTGCTTTCGGCAAGCACCAGTCCCTGGTTCAGGGTAAGCGCCGGACCGATCACTTCGAACCCGGCCGCTTCGCACTGGTCGGCCACGTCGAACGCGACAAGGGCTTCGTCATCGACGACCAGAACCCGGATCGCGGAAACATCGGCGTCGCTCATTATCAAAAATTGCCCCTCGCACCTGTGGCGGCATCGGTACATGGTCTTGGATTATGCCACTAACCCGCCAACCGCCGAGTGACGGCGAAGTTCCGAGACGAGTGGTCCTTTCGACAGGAAATCGCACGGCATCAGCCGTTTCGAACGGCTGCTTCCGCCAGTAGGATGGAACCCAGCGGACCAGCATCCTCGCCCAGATCGGGCGGCACGATCAGCGTTTCCATCGCCGCGGAATCGATATCGGGAAGATAGCCGGACAGCAGGTCCGGCACCATGGCGGCGGCGCGGCGCACCATCTGCCGCTGCCCCAGCCCCACGCCTCCGCCGACGACGATCCGCCGGGGGGACACGGCCAGCATCAGATTGGCCAGCAATTGTGCAAGGTCCGACGCTACGATGTCCCAGCGCGTGTCATCGGGCGGCACCGATGCGCCGTCCATTCCGAACCGCGCCTTCAGCGCCGGTCCGCTTACCAGCCCTTCCATGCAATCGCCATGGAACGGGCAGACACCGGCAAAGCCATCGCCCGCCGCGCGCCGGAATGTCATATGCCCCAGTTCGGGGTGAAGCATGCCGCGAACGGCCTTGCCCGCGGCCACCAGCCCGCCGCCGATTCCCGTACCGATGGTCAGATAGACAAGCGTATCGCATCCCCTCCCCGCCCCCATGGCTGCTTCGGCCAGTGCAGCCGCGTTGACATCGGTATCGAGCGCAAGCGGCACTTCGAACCGCTTGAACGGAGCCAGCAGATCGGTACCTGCCCAGCCCGCCTTGGGGGTCGACAGGATGCTTCCGTAATCGGGCGCGGCAGGGTCGATCCGCACAGGCCCGAAACTGCCGATGCCGATCGCGGCGAAGGGCTGCGCGTCATGCCAGCCGCGCAGCACATCGACCGCCCTGCCCAATGTCTCGCCGGGGTCGGTGGTCGGAATGGTCACGCGATCGGTAATGGTCCTGCCATTCGCCCGGATAGCAACAAGCTTCGTCCCGCCCAGTTCGATCCCGGCATAATATGTCACGCCATTCCTTCCCGTGGCAATTTCGCGGTTGCAATAGGTAACGCCGGGGTCCGATAAGCACCCGCATGATCAGAGCAGCCCTGCACCACCGCACCGCCTATGTCTATGACAGGCCCGTCCGTCTCGGCCCGCAGGTGATCCGCCTTCGGCCAGCCCCCCATACCCGGACCGAGGTGCCCAATTACGCGCTGAAGATCGAACCTGCGGGCCATTTCATCAACTGGCAGCAGGACCCACACGGCAACTGGCTGGCCCGCATCGTCTTTCCCGAACGTGTCACCAGCTTTTCCATCGACGTCGACCTCATCGCCGATCTTGCCATCATCAACCCGTTCGACTTCTTCGTGGAGGAAGAGGCCGAGGAAGTCCCCTTCACCTATACGGACGAAATGCGCGAGGAGCTGTCCGCCTATTTCGACGCGGTTCCGGGCGGCGAATTGTTCGAGGCGCTGGTGCAGGACTGGGCCGGTCGGCAGCAGGGCCGCACCATCGACTTCCTTGTCGCCATCAACCAGGCGCTGGAACAGCGGATCAGCTATGTGGTCCGGATGGAGCCGGGCACCCAGACGCCCGAGGAGACGCTGTCGCTGGGCACGGGAAGCTGCCGCGATACCGGCTGGCTGCTGGTCAACCTGCTGCGCCGGCTGGGTTATGCGGCGCGTTTCGTGTCGGGCTATCTGATCCAGATGAAGGCTGACGTGGAGCCGGTCGAGGGCCCCAAGGGTCCCGAGGCCGATTTCACTGACCTGCATGCATGGTGCGAAATCTTCGTTCCCGGCGCGGGCTGGATCGGGCTGGACCCCACCAGCGGGCTGTTCGCGGGCGAAGGCCATATTCCGCTGGCCGCGACCCCGCATTACCGCTCTGCCGCGCCGATCACGGGCGTCGCCGAACCGGCGGAGGTCGATTTCACCTTCGAAATGCGCGTCGATCGCGTGCATGAGGCGGTGCGCATCACCAAGCCGTTTACCGACAATCGCTGGCAGGCGCTGCTGGATCTGGGCGCGAAGGTGGACGAGGCGCTAGAGGAAGGCGACGTGCGCCTGACGATGGGCGGCGAACCGACTTTCGTCGCCGCAGACGACCCGGAAGCGCCCGAATGGAACGGCGAAGCGGTCGGCCCGACCAAGGCCGGTTACGCAGACAGGCTGATCCGCAAGCTGCGTGACCGTTTCGCGCCGGGCGCCCTGCTGCATCACGGCCAAGGCAAGTGGTATCCGGGCGAAAGCCTGCCGCGCTGGGGCTTTTCGCTCTACTGGCGCAATGACGGGACGCCGATCTGGAACGATCCCTCGCTGATCGCGGGGGGCAGCGACGATCCCGACACCGATGCGGATCACGAACAGACGGTTGACGCCGACGATGCGCAGGCCCTGATCGGCGGGGCGGCTGCCGCGCTGGGCCTGACGGGCGATACGATCCAGCCGGTCTATGAAGACCCGCACAAATGGATCGAGCGCGAGGCGGAACTGCCGGTCAATGTCACCGCGCTTGACCCCAAGATAGACGATCCGGAGGAACGCCAGCGGATCGTGAAGACCTTCACGCGCGGACTGACCAAGCCGGTCGGTTTCGCCCTGCCAATCCAGCGGCAGGAGCCCCACAAGCAGAAAACCCAGAGCCAGCAGGCCGAACCCGCCAAGGGCCCCCGCTGGAAGACCGAGCAATGGACCACCCGGCGCGGCGCCCTGTTCGCGGTGCCGGGCGACAGCGCGCTGGGCTATCGCCTGCCGCTGGGGGCACTGCCGCATGTGCCCAAGTCCGATTTTCCCTATATCCATCCGCGCGTATCGACCGATCCGGCAGAACCGCTGGCCGATTTCCGCCGCCAGTCGGCCCCCACCGGCAGCGACCTGCGTGAAGCCACTCCGCCCGAAGAAGGCTTCGCGCCGACGGACCAGCGCATCGAGCGTGTCGCCGCCCCCGGCGGCCAAGCGCAGGAACGCGTCGAGCAGGAAATCAGCGCCGAGGCCGTGCGCACCGCCATGACGGTCGAGCCACGCGGGCATTATCTGTCGGTCTTCGTGCCCCCCGTCGAATCGATGGAGGACTTCCTTGAACTGGTCGCCGCGATCGAGGATATCGCCGCGAAGATGGGTAAGCCGGTGCGTATCGAGGGCTATTCCCCGCCGCCGGATCCGCGCGTCAACGTGCTGAAGGTTACGCCCGACCCCGGCGTGATCGAGGTCAACATCCACCCCGCCGCCAGCTTTGAGGAGATCCGCGCGATCACCGAGGGGCTGTACGAGGACGCCCGCGATGTCGGCCTCACCGCCGACAAGTTCATGGTCGACGGCCGCTCGGTCGGCACCGGAGGCGGCAACCATATCGTGCTGGGCGGCAAAAGCCTGCCCGACAGCCCGTTCGTGCGCCGCCCCGACCTGCTGAAGAGCTTCGTGCTCTACTGGCAGCGGCATCCCTCGCTGTCCTATCTGTTCTCGGGCCTGTTCATCGGCCCGACCAGCCAGGCCCCGCGTTTCGACGAGGCGCGGCACGACAGCCTGTACGAACTCGACATCGCGCTGGCGCAGGTGCCGGGGCCGGATACGCCGCCGCAGTTCCCGTGGATCAGCGACCTGCTGTTCCGCAATCTGCTGGTCGACGTGACGGGCAACACCCACCGCAGCGAGATCTGCATCGACAAGCTCTATTCGCCCGACGGTCCGACGGGCAGGCTTGGCCTTGTCGAATTCCGCGGGTTCGAGATGCCGCCAGACGCGAAGATGAGCGTGGCGCAATTGCTGCTCATCCGCGCGCTGACCGCGATGTTCTGGAAGAAACCGCTGTCGGGATCGCTGGTACGCTGGGGCACGACGCTGCACGACCGTTTCCTGCTGCCGCATTTCTGCTGGACCGATTTCCTCGACGTGCTTCAGGACCTGCGTGAGGCGGGCTTCGACTTCGATCCCAACTGGTTCGAGGCGCAGCGCCAGTTCCGTTTCCCCATCCACGGAGAGGTCGAGGCGGGCGGCGTGGCGCTGGAAATCGCGCATGCGCTGGAACCCTGGAACGTGCTGGGCGAAACCGGCGCGATCGGGGGGACGGTGCGCTATGTCGACAGCAGCACCGAACGGCTGCAGGTCAAGGCGCGAGGGCTGGTGCCCGGCCGACATGTCGTTGCCTGCAACGGGCGGCGCGTGCCGCTGCACCCCACCGGCAAGCCCGGCGAGGCGGTCGGCGGCATCCGTTACAAGGCGTGGGCGCCGCCATCCTGCCTTCATCCACTGCTCCCGGCGGATGCTCCGCTGACCTTCGATGTTTTCGATTCGTGGAACAATCGCTCGTTGGGGGGTTGTGTCTATCACGTGGCGCATCCCGGGGGACGATCCTACGACGATGTGCCGGTGAACGATTTCGAGGCGGAAGCTCGCCGCCGGGCACGGTTCCAGCCGCTTGGCCACACGCCCGGCGATGTCGAGATTCCGCCAGCAGAGGATGGTGGAGAATTTCCGATGACACTGGATCTTCGCAGGCCGCAGCGCGCGAGATGAACGAAGGCGCCCCCGCCTTTCAGGGCGAAACGCTGTTCGGGCCCGATCCCGGCAGCGCCCCGCTGGGCTGGTACCGCGCGCCCGAACGCGGCGACATCTTCGCCTCCGCGGGCGAGGACATGTCGCGTCTGTGGCGCGAAGTCGCGAGCAGCCTTGGCCAGCTGGGCGACGGCGATCTGGCCCGGATGCAGTCCTATCTCGACCGCAATGTCGAGGATCTGGGCCTGGCCTTTCGCCTGACCGGCGACGAGCGCGAGCGGCCATGGCCGCTGGGCCCCATGCCCGTGCTGATCGGTGCCGACGAGTGGGACAGGCTGGAGGCGGGGCTGATCCAGCGGGCCGAATTGCTGGAGCATGTCGTCGACGACATCTACGGCGAGCAAAAGCTGATCAATGACGGCCATCTGCCCGCCGCGCTGGCCAGCGGAAGCCCCAATTTCGCCCGCAGGATGGTCGGTCTGCGCCCCCCCGGCGGCTATCATCTGCGCATCTATGCCGTCGATCTGGCGCGCGGACCCACCGGTGAGTGGCGCGTGCTGTCGGACCGCACGCGTCTGCCCACCGGTATCGGCTATGCGCTGGAAAACCGGCTGGCCCTGATACGCAGCACGGGCGGGCTGCTTGCCAGCATCGGGGCGCGGCGGATCACCGAATTCTTCGAGGCGCTGCGGTTCGGCATTGCCGAGGATTGCGCCCGCGCCGATCCGCGCATCGGCCTGCTTACCCCCGGCCGGTTCAACCAGAGCTACCCGGAGCAGGCGCATCTGGCCCGCCACCTGGGCTTTTCGCTGGTGGAGGGCCGCGACCTGACCGTGCGCGACGGCAGGCTGTATGTTCGCACCGTCGCGGGTCTGAAGCGGATCGACGGGCTGTGGCGCTGGATCAATACCGGCGACATCGATCCGATGGCCTTCGACCAGCATTCGCAGATCGGCGTCGCCGGTCTGGTCGACGCGTGCCGTTCGGGACAATTGTCGGTGGCGAACTGGCCCGGCGCGGGCGTGGTGGAATCGCGCGCCATGTCGGCATTCCTGCCGCGTCTGGCCAAGGTTGTGACCGGCGGCCCGCTGATGCTGCCCAATGCGGCGACTTGGTGGTGCGGGCAAAAGGCAGAGCGCGACATTGCGCTGTCCCGCTTTGACGGGCTGGTCTTCGCATCGGCGTTCCGGGGCAGCGTTCCCGGCATACCCGAGGGCAGCACGCGCATCGGTGCCGACATGGATCCGCAGGCGCGCGAGGAGATCATGCAGGGTCTCGCCCGCCGCCCGATGGATTATGTCGCGCAGGAACTGGTCGAGACATCGACGACCCCCTCGATCGTGGACGGGCGGTTCGAGCCGCGACGCTTCACCCTGCGCTGTTTCCTTGCGCGCGGGCCGAACGGGCAATGGGTGGCGATGCCGGGCGGCTTCGCCCGCATCTCGAAACAGGGGCATCTGCGCACCGCGCTGATGGAGCGGGACGATTTCTCCGCCGATCTGTGCATCGTGGACGAGAGCCATGGCACCCGCACGGTCCGCCCCCCCGATCTCGACCCGCCACCAGTGCGGCGCGGCGGCGGGCAACTGCCCAGCCAGGCCGCCGACAATCTGTTCTGGCTGGGCCGCTATGGCGAGCGATTGCACCAGACCGCGCGCATCGTGCGCATATTGGTCGAAAATTCGGATGGGCCCGTCGGGCGGAGCGCCCTGCCCGAATCGCTCACCACGGCGGACCGGCTGGCGGCGCTGCTGCGGCAATGGTCCGCCGCCCCCGCCGCGCCTGCGGACGAGGATCACCCCAGCCCGCATGACATGGCGATTGCCGCGTTGACGGACAATTCGCTGTCGGGTTCGATCCCCTCGCTGATCGAAAAGGCCCGGCAGATCGCGCTGCTCTTGCGCGACCGGCTTTCGCGCGACAGCTGGCGCGCGGTGCATCGCAGCCTGCCCGCGGTGGACGCGATGGACAGCGATTCGCTGATCGACGCCTGCGACGCGGTGGTGGCGCAGACCGCCGCCATTACGCAGCTTGTTTCCGACAACATGGGCCGCACCGCCGCGTGGCGATTTTACGACATGGGCATCGCGACCGAGCGTGCGTCGATGATGCTGCAGGCGGTGCAGGCGATCGTGCCCGGCAGCGCCAGCGCCGAGGATCTGACTGCGCTGCTCGACCTGATCGACGGGACGGCGCTGTACCGCAGCCGCTATCTGACAATTCCCTTCATCGCCCCGGTGCTCGACATGGTGCTGCTCGATCCTGCCGAGCCGCGCGGTCTGGCGCATCAGGCCCGCCGGCTGGTCGATCATCTGTCCGCCCTGCCCGACCTGCGCGAGGACGGCTTGCCGGAAGAGCCGCTGCGGCTGGCGCAAATGCTGAACGCGAAGATCGCGGGGATGGAGGCCGACAAGCTCACCGGCCCCGTTCTGGATGGCCTGCGCGACGATCTGGGCGCGCTGGCGGCGACCATCGGCCGGCGCTATTTCCTGCAGCCCGATGCACCCGCCTCACGCGAAAGCGGAGGGCTGCTGGCATGAGCGATACGCGTGAGACGGTCACCTACCGGGTCGAGCACAAGACCGACCTGTCCTATGCCACCCCCGTGGCGCAGGCGCGGTTCAACATCAGGCTCAAGCCCTATGCCTGGCCGGGGCAGGAAATCTCCGAACAGCAGTTGGTCTTGACCCCCCAGCCCGCCAGCGCGGTGGACGAGGATGGGCCTTACCTGATCAACACCACGCGCATCCAGTTCGAGCAGCCGCTGACGGAATTGTCGGTGACCAGCCAGTTCACCATGGCGATCACCCCGCCCGCTCCGCCGACCACGGCGATGACGATCGCGGATGTGCGCGAAATGGCGGCGGCGTCGCGCGATCTTTCGATCCTGTCGCCCGCGCCCTATCTGTTCGCCTCGCGCATAGCGGGGCTGGACCCCGCCATCGCCGACTGGGCCGCGCCGCTGCTGCCGCCCGATCGCTCCATCGTCGAGGCGGCGAATGCGCTGACCCATGCTGTGCACGAAAAGATCGCCTATCAATCGGGTAGTTCGACCAGCCGGACCCCGCCGGGCGAAGCGTTCGCCGCCGGTCGCGGCGTGTGCCAAGACCAGAGCCACGTGATGATCGCAGCGCTGCGGGCGCATTCGATCCCGGCGGCCTATATCTCGGGCTATCTCAACACCCGCCCGCCGCCGGGACAGGAAAAGCTGGTCGGCGCCGACGCCATGCATGCCTGGGTCGCGGTATGGTGCGGCGAGGATGGCTGGGTGACGTTCGATCCGACCAACGATCGCCTGACCGACAGCGACCACGTCACCGTCGGCATGGGCCGCGATTTCGGCGATGTCTCGCCCATCGACGGCGTGTTCGTCGGATCGACCGTCCAGAACCTCAGCTATGCGGTGGATGTGCGCAGGGTGGACTGATCCACCCTGCTGCTCCGCAAGTTCAGTCCTTCGCCAGTTCGCGCGAGCGTTCGGCGGCCGCCTCGACCGCCTCGGCCACCAGTTCGCGCATCCGGCCCGTGCCCATCAGCACGTCCAGCGCCGCCGCCGTGGTGCCATTGGGGCTGGTCACATTGCTGCGAAGCTGGCCGGGATCCTCGTCGGACGAGCGTGCGTAGGACGCCGCGCCATAGACGGTCTGGATCGCCAGTTCCTTGGACAGCTCCTCGGGCAGGCCCGACTTGACGCCGGCCTCGGCCATCGCCTCGATAAAGTGGAACACATAGGCGGGGCCCGATCCCGATACGCCGGTGACCGCGTCCATCAGCCGCTCTTCCTCGACAAAGGCGACGCTGCCGCTGGCCGACAGCAGGGTTTCGCACACGGCGCGCGCCTCGTCCGTCACGGCATCGTTGGCGCAGCACACCATCATGCCCTTGCCCACCGCGGCAGGCGTGTTGGGCATGCAGCGAATGACCGCGCTGCCCTTGCCCAGCGCATCCTCGATCGTGCCGAGCAGCGTGCCCGCCGCGACCGAGACGAAGGTCGTCCCCTTGGCGGCAAAGGGTTTGTAGTCGGCGAGCACCTTGGCCATCATCTGCGGCTTGACCGCGATGATCGCCATGGCGGGCGCTTCGCCGCCAGTGATGTCGCCGGCGCTGGCGTGAACCTTTGCGCCGGTTCCGGCGGCACGCTTGCGCAGATCGTCATTGGGTTCGACCACGTCGATGCGATTCGCAGGGGTGCCCTGTTCGATCCAGCCCTTCAGCATGGCGAAACCCATGTTTCCGCATCCGACAAGCAAAACCCGTCCCTGCGGTTGCGTATTCTGACTCTGGCTCGAAATATCCGTGCTCATAAATCCTCTTTCGGGTCGAGTGTCTGTCTTTTCGGATCGAAGTCCGCCGCGAGCGGTTGCAGCTAACACAAAGAGATGATTTGGCCACCCGCAGCAGGCGGAAAATGCCGATCCGACCAGATAACGTCCAACGCGCCGAAAGGACCCCATGCTCGACAGGACTGCCGATTTGAACGACCCGTTTATCCGTTTCGCCCCCCCGATCCGCGAAGCGACGCCGCTGCGCCAAGCCATCACCGACGCCTATCGCCGCCCCGAGCAGCAATGTGTGGGCGACCTGCTTCCGCGCGCCGAAATGCCGCCGCATCTGCGCGGCCCGATCGAGAAGACCGCCCGCGAACTGGTGACCAAGGTCCGCAAGAAGCAGGACGGCTGGGGCGTCGAAGGGTTGATGCAGGAATATTCGCTGTCGAGCGAGGAAGGCATCGCGCTGATGTGCCTTGCCGAGGCCTTGCTGCGCATTCCCGATGCGGGCACGCGCGACGCGCTGGTCAAGGACAAGATCGCGCGGGGCAACTGGCGTTCGCATCTGGCGCCCGACCATTCGCTGTTCGTCAACGCCGCCACCTGGGGCCTTGTCGTAACCGGCGAGTTGTCCGAGCGTACCGACGAATTCGGCCTCGCCGCTGCACTGAAGCGGCTGATCGGCCGTGCGGGCGAACCGGTGATCCGTTCGGGCGTCCGCCTTGCCATGGAGTTCATGGGCGAGCATTTCGTCGCAGGCGAAACGATCGAGGAAGCGATCAGGCACGCCAAGGGCCCCGAGGCACGCGGCTTTACCTATAGCTATGACATGCTGGGCGAGGCTGCCGTCGATCTGAACGACGCCGCTGCCTATTACGCCGCCTATGAAAAGGCGATCCACGCCATCGGCCGCCGCGCCGACGGCAAGCCGGTGCATCTTGCTCCGGGTATTTCGGTCAAGCTGTCGGCCCTGCATCCGCGCTATCAGCGTGCGCAGGCCGACCGGGTGATGAAGGAACTGCTGCCCCGCGTGCGCGCGCTGGCCGTGCTGGCGAAGTCATACGGCATCGGCTTCAACATCGACGCCGAGGAAGCCGACCGGCTGGAACTCTCTCTCGACATTATCGAGGAGCTGGCCACCGCGCACGAGCTGGGCGGCTGGGATGGTCTTGGCTGCGTGATTCAGGCCTATGGCAAGCGCTGTCCGCAGGTGCTCGACTGGCTGATCGATCTGGCGAAGCGTTCCGACCGCCGCATTCCGGTCCGCCTTGTGAAGGGCGCCTATTGGGACGCCGAGATCAAGCGCGCGCAGCTGGACGGGCTGCCCGACTTCCCGGTCTACACCCGCAAGATCCACACCGATCTGTCCTATATCGCCTGCGCCCGCCAGTTGCTGGAAGCGCGCGAGCATATCTTCCCGCAGTTCGCGACGCATAATGCGCAGACGCTGGCGACGATCTATCACCTCGCCGACGAGATCAAGGGCGCGCCCTTCTCGCCCGAGGATTACGAGTTCCAGTGCCTGCACGGCATGGGCGAGGAATTGTACGACGAGGTCGTCCCCAAGAAGAAGCTGAACCGTCCCTGCCGCATCTATGCGCCGGTCGGCACGCATGAGACGCTGCTGGCCTATCTGGTGCGCCGCCTGCTGGAGAACGGGGCGAACAGCTCGTTCCTCAACCGCATCTCGAACCCCGATGTCGCCATCGAGGACCTGATCGCCGATCCCGCGCAGCAGGTTGCCGCGATGGAACGCCCGGGCAGCATCCATCCGCAGATCACGCTGCCGCGCGGCATCTTTCCGATGCGCCTCAATTCGGCGGGTATTGACCTGACGAACGAGGACCGGCTGGCGGAACTGACGCAGGACCTCAAGACCAGCGCCGAGCGCGAATGGGTCGCGGGCGAAGCCGGCAAGGGCACGCCGCGCGAGGTGACCAATCCGGCGGACCGCCGCGATATCGTCGGCATCAGCCACGATCTGTCGCCCGATGACGTCCCCGCCATCGTCGCCAAGGTCGCGGCTTCGCACTGGCACGAAGTTCCCGTCAGCCAGCGCGCATCCGCGCTCCACCGCGCCGCCGATACGATGCAGGCGCAGATGGGCGTGCTGATCGGCCTGACCATCCGCGAGGCGGGCAAGAGCGCCGCCAATGCCATTGCCGAGGTGCGCGAGGCGATCGACTTCCTGCGCTATTACGCCAATCGCGCGGTCGAGAACTTTGGCCACGAGCAGGAGCCGCTGGGCACGATCTGCTGCATCAGCCCGTGGAATTTCCCGCTGGCGATCTTCACCGGACAGGTCGCCGCGGCACTGGTCGGCGGCAATTCGGTGCTGGCCAAACCCGCCGAGGAAACGCCGCTTGTCGCGGCAGAGGCGGTGCGCATCTTGCATGAAGCCGGCATTCCCGATCATGCGTTGCAGCTGGTCCCCGGACCCGGCGAAGTGGGCGCGGCGCTGGTGGCATCGGAAGAGATCCGCGGCGTGATGTTCACCGGTTCGACACAGGTCGCGCAGCTGATCCAGAAGCAGTTGTCAAAGCGGGTGTCCCCCGCTGGCAAGCCGATCCCGCTGATCGCGGAAACCGGCGGCATCAATGCGATGATCGTCGATTCCTCGGCGCTGGCCGAACAGGTGGTGCGCGACGTGATCGCCAGCGCCTTCGACAGCGCGGGACAGCGCTGTTCGGCACTGCGCCTGCTTTGCATTCAGGACGATGTCTATGACCGTACGCTGGGCCTGCTGAAGGGGGCGCTGTCGCAGCTCGCCATCGGCTCGACCACAAAGCTGTCGAACGACATTGGCCCCGTCATCACCGACGAGGCGCTGGAAGGCATCGAGAAGCACATCGCCGAGATGGAAGCCGCCGGACACAAGGTTACGCGGGTGAAGATGCCCGCAGGGACCGAGAACGGCAGCTTCGTCGCGCCCGCGATCATCGAACTGGATTCGACGACCGAGCTGACCCGCGAAGTGTTCGGCCCCGTGCTGCATGTCACGCGCTTTTCGCGCCACGACCTTGTGCCCCTGGTGCATGAGATCAACATGTCGGGTTACGGCCTGACCTTCGGGCTGCACACGCGGCTTGACGGTACAGTCGACCAGGTGGCCCGCGTGATCGAGGCGGGGAACATCTACATCAACCGCAACCAGATCGGCGCGATCGTGGGGAGCCAGCCGTTCGGCGGGCATCGCCTGTCAGGCACGGGACCGAAAGCGGGCGGGCCGCTCTATCTGGGCCGCCTCGTCTCACAGCCCCCGGCCCTGCCGATGGCGATGTCGGACCCGGCGGTGCACCAGTTCGCGCAGTGGCTGCGGATGCGCGGCGAGATCGCGGCGTCGGATGCGGCGCGCGCCTATGCCGATCAGGGCGGGCTTGGCTACCGCGAGGTCCTGCCGGGCCCGGTGGGCGAGCGGAACACCTATGAGCTGCGCAAGCGCGGCCATATCCTGATCCGTCCCAAGACCAAGGCCGGTTTTCAGCAGCAATTGTCGGCGGTGCTTGCCACCGGCAATGTGGCGGTGATCGAGAACATGGACTGGGCCGCGGATCTGCCGCCCGAACTGCACGGCCGGGTCGAGGCGCTGGGCCACCACCCGGTCGCAGGCGCTCTGGTCGAGGGCGGAGAGGACGACGTGCGCAAGGCGCTGGCCGAATTCGCCGAGCGCGACGGACCGCTGGTGCTGACCCAGTCGGCGACCGAGGCGGATTGCGCATCGGATACGCCCGCCTATTGCCTCAACTGGCTGCTGGAAGAGGTGTCGATCTCGGTCGATACGACGGCGGCGGGCGGCAATGCCAGCCTGATGACGCTGGAATAAGAACGGATAAAGGGCCGGAGGCGCATAGCCCCCGGCCCTATTTCCTTATCCCACCACGCGCCAGCTGGGGCATTCGACGGTGCCGGCGGCGCCCCGCTTGAACACCTTGGCGCGCAGGCCGAAATGATCGCTGCCCCACGTCTGGTTGGGGCCGCCCGAGATCTGCACCTTGTCGCCAGCGGCAAGATCGATGTCGGCGCTGATGATGGTCTGCCCGTTTGTCAGGATCTTGGTCGCGGCGGGCTTGCCATTGCGGTCGATCGCAAGGTCGATGCCGTCGCCGCCATCCTCGCGCTTGTGGAAGCAGGCCTTGACGGTGACCGACACCGCCCTGTCCGTCTGCCACTGCCACAGCGCGCGCAGCGGATCGTTGCTGTCGCGTGCGGGCACCGCGCCGTCAGGATTGAGCGAGATGGCCGCATCCCATGCGCTGCGCAGATCGCTGCCGTACCACTGCGTCTTGTAGGTCAGCGGATCCATGCCGCCATCCTTGCCGCGCGCGAAATATTTCCAGGCGCCCGTGCCATATTGCAGCAGCGTATCGGCGAGCACGTCGCTTGTCCCCCGGTCGCTGATATTGCCGCCGATGAAGATCACCGGCACGTCGGACACCTGCATCTCGGTATTGGAGGGCAGCCGGTTGCCATAGGCATCGTAGGCCTCGCTCGCCCCTTCGACCCGTATAATGCGCGGCGTGCCCCAAACCACGGTCGCGCCCTGCCCGAAGCGATAGGCGAACAGGCCCGGATCGCCGGTATTCAGCTTGATCGGATTGCCGTGCGGCAGCAGCTTGCTGGCGGCAAGGCGCACCATGCGGCCCTGCGGCTTGATCGAGGAACCGTCGAACAGGCCAAGGTTGGGGAACCATTCCTCTTCATACAGCGCATACCACGCCGCCATGTCGACTCCCGCGGCCGCCATCAGCGTGATCGACTTCATCCCTTCCGACGCAGCCAGTTTCTGGTCGGGATGGTCATGCGCGAATTCGGATGCCCAGATCTCGACTTCCTTGCCGTGGTCGCGCATCGCCTTTTTCAGCGCGTCGATTTCCATCGGCAGGCCGTAGGAATAGCCCGAATAGGGGTGCACCGCGACGCCATCGACATAGTTCAGCATCCCGGCATCGAACAGGTTTTCAAGGAACCCCGTCCCGATCATGTTGGTCGAGCCGCCGATGATCTTGATATAGGGATGGCTGCCGCCCATCGCGGAATCGATGTCCTTCAGCAGCGCGACATAGGTATCTTCAAGGTCATAGCCGGCGGGATAGTCGGGCCGCGTGTTGCCGCCGCCATTGATCTCGTTCCCGATCTCGAACGCGGCGATGCAGCTGCCGAAACGGTCGGCGACGGCGCGCAGATATTTGGCGAATTGCGAGCGCGCCTCGGGCGAATAGACGAACTTGCCGCCGTCGTAATGCTTGTTGAGCGGGATCTGGACCAGCAGGAATTTCTTGCCGCGTGCGCAGGCCGCGTCGATCTTCTGGGCCGTTCCGCCGGTGAAGTCGAACGTGCCCTTCGTTTCCTCTCCCTGATGCCATTCCATGCCGTCGCGCAGCAGATTGACCGAAATGTCGTCGGCGCGGTCGATGGTGTCGAGCCCCCAGCCCTGGCTGAGATGGGTGGCGACGCCCAGCTTCATCGTTCCCTTTGGTGCCGTGGTCGGCGTGGGGGTCGGTGAAGGAGTGGGCGTTGGCGAAGGGGCCGGTGTCGGTGAAGGTGTGGGAGTCGGTGAAGGTGTGGGCGCGGGGCTGGGAGACGGCGACGGGCTCGGCGTCGGGCTGGGAGAAGGCGCGGGGCTGGGTGACGGGGCCGGACCCGCAGTCGGCGTCGGGCTGGGAGAAGGCGATGTCGTGGGGGTCGGCGAAGGCGATGGCGACGGGCTGGGCGCAGGGACGACCGTGCTGGGGACAGAGGCGACCCCTTCCGTCCCGGCCTCGCCCCCTCCGCAGCCGGCCAGACATGCCAGCGCCGTACCTGCAAGTAGAAACATACCTCGATTGTTCGCCATGAAGCCCGCCCTTCGCAAGTGCGATTTGTTGCCAGATCGCTGCGGGCGAGATCCCTCCGCGCGCAGCCTTGCGCCCGGGTTCGAAGTTCTAGGTAAATTTCGGGTTAACGCGCCTAACCCGATCGGATATGCCGAGCGCGGGTTGCGGCGAAGCGTTCAGCGGCACGAAAGGCGGGGTTTGGCGGCTAGTTCTTCAGCCTCTCGGCATGCCATTCCACGTGCTCGGCCATGAAGGTCGAGATAAAATAGTAGGAATGATCGTAACCCGGCTGCATGCGGATTTGCGCGGGGATTCCGGCGCCCTCCGCCGCCTGTTTCAGCAGGTCGGTCTTCAGCTGCTCTTTAAGGAAATTATCCGCTGTTCCCTGATCGACCAGCAGGTCAGGCAGCCTGGCCCCGTCCTCGATCAGGGCGCATGCGTCATATGCGCGCCATGCGTCCCGGTCCGGCCCCAGATATCCGCTCAGCGCCTTTTCGCCCCACGGGCACTGCAGCGGGCTGGCGATGGGCGCAAACGCACTGGTCGAGCGGTAGCGGCCCGGATTGCGCAGCGATATGGTCAGCGCGCCGTGCCCGCCCATCGAATGACCGGTAATGCCCTGACGCGCCATGTCGGCGGGGAAATGCTGCTGGATCAGCGCGGGCAGTTCCTGTTCGACATAGCGGCGCATGTTGAAATGCGCGGTCCATGGCTCCTGCGTCGCATCGACGTAAAAGCCAGCCCCCTTGCCGAAATCATAACCGTCGTCGTCCGCCACGTCGTCTCCGCGCGGAGAGGTATCGGGCGCCACGAAAATTATGCCCTGCCGCGCGCAGGCCGCGCGATATTCGCCCTTCTCGGTCACGTTCGCATGGGTGCAGGTCAGGCCCGACAGATAGGTCAGCACCGGCAGCATTTGCCCGTCGTCATGATCGGGCACGAAGACGGAGAATGTCATCTCGGTCCCCGTCGCCTCGCTCTGGTGCCGATAGACGCCTTGCGTGCCGCCGTGGCTGCGGTTTTCCGAGACGGTTTCCATGATCAGCGGTCCATGAACTTAAGCGCGCACAGCTTGTTGCCGTCCGGGTCGCGCAGATAGGCGAGGTAGAGCGTGCCGGCCGTCTTCTTGCGGATGCCTGGCGCGTCCTCGATCAGGGTGCCGCCATTCTCGACGCCTGCCTGGACCCATGCGTCGCCCTGTTCGGGGCTGTCAACGCGAAATCCGATGGTGGCGCCATTGCTGACGGTGGCCTCTCCCCCGTCGAGCGGCTTGCCGACGATCAGCATCGCGCCGTCATGGTTATAGAAATAGCGATCGCGCTCGGGGTCCTTGACCCCTTCCCCGCCGCCAAGGACGGCCATCACCGCATCGTAGAAGCGCTTGGATCGGGCCGGGTCGTTGCTGCCGACATGGACATGGCTGAACATTGGCGTTCTCCCTAGATTTCGATCGGAGTGAAGGCGGTGGATGTGTCGCCCGTATTTGCGGTGTCGGCGGGGTCGATGACGATCATCCTGACCTCTCCTTCGGGCACGCGCGGGAAATGTTCGACGCCGCGCGGCACGACGATCATCTCGCCCGGCCCCAGCGTTTCGACGTGATCGCGGAACTCCATGACAAGCCGGCCCTCGACCACGATGAACAATTCGTCGGTGTCGGGGTGGCAATGCCACTGGAAATCGCCCGCGGCACGCACCAGCCTGATCTCGTTCCCGTTGTAGCGCCCCGCCACGCGCGGCGCCCAGTGGTCGGAGAACTGGGCGAACTTCTCGGCAAGGTTGACCTTCTGCGCCATCAATAGACCACGACGCTGCGGATGCTCTCGCCCGCGTGCATGAGGTCGAAACCCTTGTTGATCTCGTCCAGTGTCAGCACATGGGTGATCATCGGGTCGATCTCGATCTGGCCGTTCATGTACCAGTCGACGATTTTCGGCACGTCGGTCCGGCCCTTGGCGCCGCCGAACGCGGTCCCCTTCCAGACGCGGCCGGTCACCAGCTGGAACGGCCGCGTGCTGATTTCCTTGCCCGCCTCGGCCACGCCGATGATGATGCTTTCGCCCCAGCCGCGATGGCATGCCTCCAGCGCCGTGCGCATGACATTGGTGTTGCCGGTGCAGTCGAAGGTGTAGTCCGCCCCGCCGTCGGTCATCGCGACGACTTTCTGCACGATCTCGTCATGGCCCATCCCCTTGGTGTTGAGGAAGTCGGTCATGCCGAACTTGCGGCCCCATTCCTCGCGGGTCGCGTTGATGTCGATGCCGATGATCTTGGCCGCGCCTGCCAGCTTCGCACCCTGAATGACGTTGAGGCCGATACCGCCCAGCCCGAATACAACCACATTGTCGCCCACCTGCACCTTGGCGGTATTTGTCACCGCGCCGACGCCGGTGGTCACGCCGCATCCGATGTAGCAGCTGGTCTTGAACGGCGCATCCTCGCGGATCTTCGCCACCGCGATCTCGGGCAGCACGGTGAAGTTCGAAAAGGTCGAGCAGCCCATGTAGTGATGGATCATCTCGCCCTTGTAGCTGAAGCGGCTGGTCCCGTCGGGCATCAGCCCCTTGCCCTGCGTGGCGCGGATCGCTGTGCACAGATTGGTCTTGCCCGACAGGCACGACTTACACTGGCGGCATTCGGGGGTGTAGAGCGGGATGACATGGTCGTCCGGCTTTACGCTGGTGACACCGGGTCCGATCTCGCGCACGATGCCCGCGCCTTCGTGCCCCAGGATCGAGGGGAACAGCCCTTCGCTGTCCAGCCCGTCGAGCGTGTAGGCATCGGTGTGGCACAGGCCCGTTGCCATGATCTCGACCAGCACTTCGCCTTCCTCGGGGCCTTCCAGATCGACTTCGACGATCTCGAGGGGCTTTTTCGCTTCGAAGGCGACGGCGGCGCGGGTCTTCATGGGGCAAACTCCGTATATTGAAACGCTGCGGCGGGCGGCCGCAAAGGCCTCTGAGCCATATGGCGTTTCTCGCCCGAGGGGCAACCCGGGAGGTCGACCGGTTCGCCGATCGCAGCATTCTGATGATGATGATGATGATGCCATGGGGCACGGTGGTGGACGGGGCTGGATTGGCCTTCGCTGCGCTACGGCCGTCTGCGGCGCTGGCGCGCCTCCGACTCCGAACCGGCTCATCGGCGCTTCGCGCCGAACGCTGGTTCACCAAGGCTTTGCAAATGCCGGTTGGTGCGGGCTTGCCTGCTGGCGGCTCCGGTGGTGGACAGGGCTGGATTCGAACCAGCGTACGCTTGCGCGGGCAGATTTACAGTCTGCTGCCTTTAACCACTCGGCCACCTGTCCACACCGGTGCAAGAAGAGCCTATAAGGCCCCTGGCGAAATGCTCCGGAAAACGGAGCCAATCGGCCGAGAGGCGCCCCTTTGGCGAAGCTGCGCTTGCCTGTCAATGGGGGTGCTGGCAACAGCGCGTGGAATACGCAGATTCATGGCCGCATGGGCCGAAACAGATAAGAGGTATCAGTGGCCAAGGGCGAGAAGAAAGCATTGCGCGGACGCGCGGGGCGCATGCAGGGCGGACGCGGCAGCGGGCGCGCGACCAAGGGCGCGGTGCGCCTGTGGGGGCGCCATGCCGTCATCGCGGCGATGGAGAACCCCCATCGCAGCATCAACCGCATCTGGGCCACGCACGAGATGATGGACGAATTGCGCGCCGAGGGGATCGAGCCGGCCCCCGACGTGCGGGTCGAATTCGCGCAAAACACCGATCTTGCCCGGCTGGTCGCGCGCGATGCGCCGCATCAGAACATCGTCATTGAATGCGACCCCCTGCCCGAACTGTTTTTGAAGGACGTGCTGGAAGGCGATCCCTCCGCGCCCGTCGTGATGCTGGACCAGGTGACCGATCCGCATAATGTGGGTGCGATCATGCGATCCGCCGCGGCCTTTGGCGCCGCCTGCATCGTCACGCAGGACCGTCACGCCCCGCCCGAATCGGGCGTGCTGGCAAAATCGGCGTCGGGCGCGCTGGAAACCCTGCCATGGGTTCGCGTGGTCAATCTGGCACGCGCTTTGGACGAGCTTGCCGAGGCGGGATACTGGCGCATCGGGCTCGACGGCGATGGCGAAGTCACCCTGGCGGAGGCTTTGCCGACCGGTCCGGTCGCGCTGGTGCTGGGGGCTGAGGGTGATGGGCTGCGGCATAATATCGGACAGCACTGCGACCAGATCGCGCGCCTGCCGATCAGCTCGACGGTCGAGAGCCTGAATGTGTCGAACGCCGCCGCCATTTCGCTTTACGCCTGCGCAACGCGTTCGATGTAGATAAGGATGCAGGGGGTCACGGTGCGAAGGGGGGCGGATATGAAAATTTCGATTCTGTCGCGGGCGGTCCGGGGGCTGGCCGCGGTTGCCAGCGTGGCGGCGCTTGGGGGCTGTTTCCTGACGCCGGGCAAGTTCGATTCCGAACTCGTGCTGACCAAGGGCGGTGCATTCGCCTTCAGCTATGAGGGCGAGATTACGACCATGGGCCTCAACCAGCTGGCCAATATGGATCAGTCCGCTTCTTTCGAGGCCGAATGCACCGACGACGATCTGGAACCGCGCGAATGCACTGCCGCAGAGGTCGATGAGCAGCGCGCCGACTGGCAGGCCGAACAGGAACAGGAAGCGCGTCAGAAGGAGCAGTTCATCAAGATGTTCGGCGGCATCGACCCGGCCGATCCCGAGATCGCGAAGAAGCTGGTCGAGACGTTGCGCAAGATGCGCGGCTGGGAGGCGGTGTCCTATCGCGGCGACGGCATCTATGACGTGCGTTTCAAGGCCGAGGGCGTGCTGACGCACAGCTTCCTGTTTCCGGTGGTCGAGGATCTGCCCGCGCCCTCTTATTTCGTGACCGTGACGCCGCGCGTCGATGGCCGCGTGCGCGTGCAGGCGCCCGGCTTTGGCGGCGAGCAGGCGGGCATGGGCCAGGGCATGTCGATGATGATGGCGATGGGCGCGATGCAGGACGACCAGTCCGCTTCGGCCGAGATGGTCCTGCCCGAAGGCACCTTCACCATCCGCACCGATGGCGAGATTTTGGCGAACAACACGGACGACGGGCCCGTAGACGAGAGCGGGATGAAAGTGCTGGTCTGGACCGTCGATCCATCCAGCAAGACCGCCCCCATGGCGCTGATCGGGCTATAGAGAGGACGCATCGGGGCCTTGCCAGGGCGCCGATAACAAGAACCGCGCGGATGTCGCCACCCGCGCGGTTCCTATGCCGTGTCCGCCAACCTTTCAGCCGGCGGCGAAACAGGCAGTGATCAGTTCACCGAATCCTTCAGGCCCTTGCCGGCCTTGAACTTCGGCTGGGTCGATGCCTTGATGGTCATCGGCTCGCCAGTGCGGGGATTGCGGCCCGTCGATGCCTTGCGCTTGGCAACCGAGAAAGTGCCGAAACCGACCAGGCGAACCTCGTCTCCCTTCGCCAGCGAAGCGGTGATCGCGTCGAAAACGCCTTCCACGGCCTTCGTGGCATCGCTGCGCGTCAGTCCGCTGGTTTCGGCGACTTCGCTGATCAGCTCGTTCTTGTTCATTTAGGAAAACCCCCTTCAGTCAGGTTTGTCGTTATCGATAAAACGATCCCCTCCGCCATCGGCCGGAATCGAAAGCGCGGATGCCGGGAACTGAGCATTTTTTGTCCGACTGTCAAAGGCAAAACATGCTCCGAACCGGCTTGAATCCGCGATTTTTTGAATGAATCCGGCATCAGATACGATGAGTTGAGCAGCTGCAGCACGGCATTCGCCCAAATGCTGCACTGCACCTAAATTGCAGCACGATTTCTTGCCGGGGATTGGGCGCGGATCGAAAGCGGGGCGAGCGCGATTCGCGCCCGCCCCGCTTGGCCGTTTATTGGTGGGACACCTGCGAAACGCTTCGGCCCTCCGTGGATATTAGTGCGCGGTTGGAGACAACCCGCCAGCGGCCAGTCCGGTGGGCTGGCTGGCGAGATCTTCTTCCTCGCTCCACTCGATCGGCTCAACCGGTTCGGCCAGCGCGCGGGCCAGAACCTCGTCGACGTGCTCGACAGGAATGATTTCCAGACGCTCGACGATATTGGCGGGAATCTCGACCAGATCCTTCTTGTTTTCCTCGGGAATCAGCACGGTGGTGATGCCCCCGCGCAGAGCCGCCAGAAGCTTTTCCTTGAGCCCGCCGATCGCCAGCACGCGGCCGCGCAGGGTAACCTCGCCCGTCATCGCGACATTGGCGCGCACCGGAATGCCCGTCAGCGTCGAGACGATGGAGGTGACCATGCCCACGCCCGCGCTGGGCCCGTCCTTGGGCACCGCGCCTTCGGGCAAATGGATATGGATGTCCTTGTGCCGGAAGATCGACGGCTTGATCCCGTAATGCGGGGCGCGCGCCTTCACGAAGGAGAATGCGGCCTGCACGCTCTCGTTCATGACCTCGCCCAGCTTGCCGGTGGTCTTGACCGCGCCCTTGCCGGGAACGGTCACGCTTTCGATGGTCAGCAGTTCGCCGCCAACCTCGGTCCAGGCAAGGCCAGTGACCGCGCCGATCTGGTTCTCCTCGTCCGAAACGCCGTGGCGGAACTTGCGCACGCCCGCGAAGTCGCCAAGGTTTTCAGGCGTGATCACCACGCTCTCGACTTCACCCTCAAGGATCTTGCGCAGGCTCTTGCGGGCCAGGCGCGCGATCTCGCGCTCAAGCGTACGAACGCCGGCCTCGCGCGTGTAATAGCGGATCAGGTCGCGCAGCGCCGGTTCGGTGAGTTCGAACTCGCCCTTCTTCAGACCGTGCAGTTCGACCTGCTTGTCGAGCAGGTGACGTTCGGCGATCTCGACCTTCTCGTCCTCGGTATAACCCTCAAGCCGGATGATCTCCATGCGGTCGAGCAGCGGCTGAGGCAGGTTCAGTGAGTTTGCCGTGCAGACGAACATCACGTCCGACAGATCATAGTCGATCTCGAGGTAATGGTCCTGGAACTTGGCGTTCTGCTCGGGGTCCAGCACTTCCAGCAGGGCGCTGGCCGGGTCGCCGCG
Organism: Croceicoccus sp.; assembly: GCF_983967925.1. Lineage (NCBI taxonomy): Bacteria > Pseudomonadati > Pseudomonadota > Alphaproteobacteria > Sphingomonadales > Erythrobacteraceae > Croceicoccus > Croceicoccus sp. The sequence continues at coordinate 44,750 of NZ_CFETID010000015.1, forward strand.
GAAATCCTGACCCAGCTTGTCGATCTCGTCCAGCAGGAACAGCGGGTTCGACGCGCCGGCCTTTTTCAGATTGGTCACGATCTTGCCCGGCAACGAGCCGATATAGGTCCGGCGGTGTCCGCGGATCTCCGCCTCGTCACGCACGCCGCCCAGCGACTGGCGCACGAATTCGCGGCCCGTCGCCTTGGCGATCGAGCGGCCCAGCGAGGTCTTGCCCACGCCCGGAGGTCCGACGAGGCACAGGATCGGCCCCTTCAGTTTGTTGGTACGGGCCTGGACCGCCAGATATTCGATGATCCGGTCCTTGACCTTGTCCAGCGCATAGTGATCGGCATCGAGCACTTCCTGCGCCTTGGCGATGTCCTTCTTGACGCGGCTCTTCTTGCCCCACGGCAGGCCGAGCAGCACGTCGAGATAGTTGCGGATGACCGTCGCCTCCGCGCTCATCGGTTGCATCGAGCGCAGCTTCTTCAGCTCGGAATTGGCCTTGGAGCGCGCCTCTTTCGACAGCTTGGCCTTTTCGATCTTCTCGGCCAGTTCGGCGAGTTCGTCGCCGTCCTCGCCCTCACCGCCCAGTTCGGACTGGATCGCCTTGAGCTGTTCGTTGAGGTAATATTCGCGCTGCGTCTTTTCCATCTGCCGCTTTACGCGGCCGCGGATGCGGCGCTCCACCTGCAATACGCCCAGTTCGCCTTCCATGAAGGACAGCGACATTTCCAGACGCTTTACCGGATCGCGCTCGGTCAGCATGGCCTGCTTGTCCGACACCTTGGCGGCGATATTCGCGGCCACCGCATCGGCAAGTCGCGAGGCGTCGTCGATCTCGCCCAGCTGCTCGCCCGCGTCGGCCGACAGCTTCTTGTTCAGCTTGGCATAGTCGTTGAACTGTTCCAGCACCTGCCGCATCAGGGCCGACACCTCGGTCCCGCTGGCGGTAATCTCGTCCATCAGCTTCACGTCGGCGACCAGCATGTCGTTCTGCAATGCCATCGACTCGACCGAGGCACGCTCTTGCCCCTCGACCAGAACGCGGACCGTTCCGTCGGGCAGCTTCAGCAATTGCAGGACGCTGGCGATCACGCCGATGTCGTAAAGGTCGTCAGCCTCCGGATCGTCGCAGCCGGGGTCGAGCTGGGCGACCAGCATGATGTCCTTGTCGCCCGCCATCGCGGCTTCCAGTGCGGCGACCGATTTCTCGCGCCCGACGAAGAGCGGCACGACCATGCCGGGGAACACCACGATGTCGCGCAGGGGAAGAAGCGGGTAGCTGTTCATCTGTCACTTTCCGATTGACCGGCGCACGCAGGCTTTCACAGCCCCATGCGCCGAGTGGCGACATTGCGATCTGGCATTGCAGCCCGATGCCGCCTTTATACGCCTGCCCGCCGATGAGAGGAGCCTGTCTGCTCCGTTTTCGACCCTTTTCTGCCAGATTCGCCATTTGTCGGCGATCTGGCGAAGGGGCGGCGGGCTGTTCCGGCTGAATATGGTGCATCTGCAGCAAGGGACAAGCGCCCCGCCGCACTAATCCGAATTGGATGAGGTGAAACGGTGCCTTCAGATGCCCAGTTTCGACAGGTCGAAGCCCGGCGGAAGGCCTGCGCCTTGCTGGACCTTCTGCATCTCCTCGTTCGCGCGCTGGTCGGCGCGGGTGCGCGCATCGTTGAACGCGGCGGCGATCAGGTCCTCCAGCATCTGCTTTTCGGCAGGCACGATCAGGCTGTCGTCGATGGCGACGCCCAGGATGCGGCCCTTGGCGGTGCAGCGGATCTTGACCAGCCCGCCGCCCGAAACGCCTTCGACCTCGATCGCGTCGAGCGTGGCCTGCGCCTCGTTCATCTGCTTCTGGATGTTCTGCGCGGCCTGCTGGGCGGCCTGGAACATTTCTTCCATCGATTTCATCGTCTTGATCCTTATGCCTGTCGATAACGGCGGCCTTCCGCGGCCGCTGCATCATCATCAATACGCCCGTGTTCGAGCAGTTTCGCATCGGGGAACGCCGCCAAAGCCGCCTTCACCAGCGAGGAATCCTGTATGCTGCGCGTCTCCGCTTCGGCCCGTGCCCTGGCGGCTTCGCCCAGCGAGGGTGCTGCGTCCTCATCGGCGCCCGCCTGCTCGACAAGCCACTTTTCGCCAGTGGCCCTGGCCAGCCCGTCGCGCAGATCGGGCGCAGCATCGCCCTTGAACTCAGGCGAGAGATGGTAGCGCAGGCGGCCGTTCGCAAGTTCCACCACGCGCACATAATCGCGCATGATCTGGCCGACACGCAAAGCGCCCGCATTCTCGACGCTCTCGACCAGCGTTTCCCAATCGGGCCCTGCCTTGGCGGCCAACCCTGCTTCGGCGGCCAGCCCTGCTTCGGCGGACGCTCCTTGCGCCCCGCCCTGCCCTTCGGTCTTTGCAGCGGCGACGGGTCGCGACGATATGTCGTCCAGCCTGCGCATCAGTTCGCCCGGATCGGGCATTTCGGCGGCATGCATCACGCGCAGCAGCGCCATCTGCGCCGAGGCCAGCGGATCGGGCGCGGTGCGGACTTCGTCATGGCCCTTCAGCAGCAATTGCCACAAGCGGTGCAATTGCGCAGGCCGCAGCTGTTCGGCCCAAGCCCCGATGGCCTCGCGCTCCTCGGCGGTGGGTGCGTCGGGTTCGGCGCCCCGGCCGCCCTTTCTGCCCAGTTGGTACAGGGTGATGCGGTGGACCAGATCCATCTGCGCGCGCATCAGCGCCAGCGGTTCGACACCCAGCGAATATTGGTTGTCGATGACCGTCAGCATCTCTACCGCGTCGCCTGAGAGAATGGCCGTCAGCAGACGCCGCTGCACCCCCTTGTCGGCAAGGCCCAGCATGTCGCGCACCTGTTCGGCGGTAACGAAGGTGCCCTCCCCGTCGGTCGCCATGTCGGCATGCGCGATTGCCTGGTCGAGGATGGACAACCCGTCGCGCACCGATCCTTCTGCCGCGCCCGCGACCATCGACAGCGCCTCGTCCTCGGCCTCGACGCTTTCTTCCCGGCAAACCCACGCGAAATGGTCTTTGAGCATCGGCGAAGTGATGCGGCGCAGGTCGAAACGCTGGCAGCGCGAGAGCACCGTGACCGGCAGCTTGTCGACCTCGGTCGTGGCGAACAGGAATTTCACATGGGCGGGCGGCTCCTCCAGCGTCTTGAGCAATGCGTTGAAAGCATTGCGCGAGAGCATGTGAACCTCGTCGATGATATAGATCTTGTAGCGCGCGGAGACCGCGGCATAGCGCACCGCCTCGATGATCTCGCGCACGTCGTCGACGCCGGTGTGGCTGGCGGCGTCCATCTCGATCACGTCAATATGGCGGCCCTCGGCAATGGCGCGACACGGTTCGCATACGCCGCACGGGTCGATCGTCGGCCCGCCCTGCCCGTCGGGGCCGATGCAGTTCAGCGCCTTGGCGATCAGCCGAGCGGTCGAGGTCTTGCCCACCCCGCGCACGCCGGTCATCAGGAACGCGTGCGCCAGCCGGTCGCGCTTGATCGCATTGGCCAGCGTCTGGACCATCGCGTCCTGCCCGATCAGCTGATCGAAGGTCTGCGGCCTGTATTTGCGCGCAAGCACGCGATAGGGCTGGGCCGGTTCGGCCTTCGCCTCGACCGGCGTAGCGTCAGGAGGGGCGGCAGGAGGGGCGGCAGGAGCAGCGGAAGGCGCCTGTTCCTCTGCCGGTGCGGAACCAAACAGTGCGTTCTGCCCTGCCGCCTCAAGCTCGGCCGCGTTGGGCCGCGTTGCGTCTTCGCCGTCCGGATCACCGCCGGTCGCCGCGCCAAAGATGTCGGGTGAATCGCCCATGCCCGCAATCTAGGACCGCTTGCCGCGATTGTCGAAGGCGTTGCCGCATTTGCCTGTGGGATCATCGATATGCCTGCCCGAAAGCCGCGTTCAGCCCTCATCCCGTTTGGGAAAGCCGCAAATCCGCGCTAGATCCGGCGGATGGTGCCGATATCCGCCGACAGGATCGAAGACCTGCCCGCCTTGCGCGGCCTGTTCGACTTTCCCGTCGCTGCGTGCGGATGCGCGATTCCGCTGACCGGCGCGCGGCACCACCCGGCAGAGGCTGTGCTGGTCGCCGGCGCTGCGGAACGAAGGCGAGACGAATTCCTCGCTGGCCGGGCCTGCGCGCGAAGCTGCCTCGATGCACTGGGCTATGGCGACGCGCCCGTGCTGCGCGGGGAACGGGGCATGCCGATCTGGCCGCAAGGCGCGATCGGAAGCATCTCGCACAGCGGCACGATCGCCATGGCGGTCGTCGCGGCTAACGTTACGGCGCGATCAATCGGCATCGACGTCGAACAGCGACGGGCCGTAACGGACGAGTTGCAGGACCTGCTGTTCAGGACCGAGGAGCGCGAGCGACTGGCACTGCTGCCGCAGGACGAGCGCCGCGCCGCCGCGACCCTGATGTTTTCGGCCAAGGAAGCGTTCTACAAGGCGCAGTTTCCCATCGGCAGGGCCTTCGTCGATTACCGCGAGGTCGCGGTAGAAACGTCGGAAAGCGGTTTCGCTGTCACGACCTGTATCGACATCGAGGGTCTGGGCCGGTCAGGCACAAGGTTCGACGGCCGCTGGTTCGCGGCAGACGGCCATGTGGTGACCGCCATCGCACTCTAGTTCGGGCGCACGGCAGGCACGCAGACTTTCGGAAATGTGATCCGCCAGCCTGCCCAACTGCGGCTCCTTCAACATGGCGTGGTGGCCGCAGTCGAAGCGATAGACCTTGAGCTCGCTACACAGGTCGATCCAGCCGCCCGTTTCGGTGGGATCGACGAAGGTGGCCCAGAAATTCTCGGCCATGGTGCCGCTGGCGCGGGTCCAGTGGATCGCGGTCTTCACGGAGCTGGCCGCATAATTTTTCTGCACTTTTTCGGCGCGCTCTTCCGCCAGACGCAGTTTGAATTCCAGCTCGGTTTCGCCGCGCCGCCGTCTTGGCAGACGGCCAAACATGCGTCTTGCGCGGAAACGCAGATGGCCGGGTATCTCGTGCAGCGGCAGGCCGACGATCTCGTCGAAGTGCCCCTTCCAACGCGCCAGCTGGCTGGTCAGATAGATCGTGCCCGGCGCATAGGAATCGACCACCCACAATGTGTCGACCTTTTGCCCCTGGCTTTCCAGAAGTGCTGTGACCTCGACTGCCAGATTGCCGCCGGACGAAAAGCCGATCAGCGAATAGGGACCGTCCGGCTGCACCTCGCGCATCGCACGGGCCACCGCCTGCGTATAATCCTGCATCGTCGGCCAGCGTGCGGGCCCCGCGTCCATCTCGTGCAATTCGAATGCATAGACCGCGCGGTCCCCCTCCAGCTTGCGCGCCAGATTCTCGAACTGCAGCGCGACGCCGCCCGCGCCGGGTATGCAGAACAGCGGTCGCTGGGACACACTGCCATGCAGGCGGATCAGCCCCTCGGGAAGATCGGTTCCGGCTGTGTTTTCCAGTCCGTCCGAGATGCGGCGGATCGTCCGTCCCTCGACCACCGTCCGGATCGGGATACGCAGTCCCATCTGCCTTTCAAGCCGGACCAGCATCTGCAACGCCAACAGCGAATGACCGCCGAGCGCGAAGAAATCCTCGTCTATGCCGATTTCCGATGCGCCCAGCATGTCCTGCCAGATCGCCGCCATCGCCCGTTCGACATCGTCGCGCGGCGGCGTAGCGCTGCGCTGGCGCTCGGCAGGTCCGGGCTCGGGCAAGGCCTTGCGGTCGATTTTTCCGCTGGAGGTCAGCGGCATCTCCGCCAGTTCGACGAAAATAGCCGGCACCATATAGGACGGCAGCGAGCGCCCCAGTTCCGCGGACAGGTGTGCCGGATCGATTGGCTGGTCCGACGCGATATAATAGGCGATCAGCTGCGCGCCCTGCACGGGATCCTCGCGCGCCAGGACGACGCCTTGCGTGATGCCTTCGATCTCTTCCAGCCGCGCCTCGATCTCGCCCAGTTCGATGCGCTGGCCGCGGATCTTCACCTGGAAATCGCTGCGCCCCAGATATTCGATGGTGCCGTCCGGCAGATATCGCCCGACGTCGCCCGTCCGGTAGATGCGAGCCGCGGGATCGCCCGAAAACGGATCCGCAACAAACCGCTCCGCAGTGAGTTCGCCCTGGCCGAGATAGCCGCGACCGACCTGCACCCCGCCGATGAACACATGGCCCGGCGCGCCTTGCAGAACGGGCCGCAGGCGATCGTCGAGAATATGGATGCGTGTGTTCGCGACCGGCCTGCCGATGGGAACGATGGTGCCCTGCGCGTCCCGGCGGCAAGTCCAGTGGGTGACGTCGACACCCGCTTCGGTCGGGCCATACAGATTATGCAAATCCGCCTCTGCGAAGCGATCGAAGAAGGCGGTCTGAAGATCGTGGGTCAGCGCCTCTCCGCTGCAGATGACGCGGCGGATCGACGGGCAATCGGCGGCGGCCGGTTCCTCGAGAAACACGCGCAGCATCGACGGGACGAAATGCAGCGTGGTGATGGCGCGCGACCGGATCAGTTCGGCCAAATAGCCGCTGTCACGGTGGCCATCGGGCCGCGCGATCACCAGCCTTGCGCCGACCATCAGCGGCCAGAAGAATTCCCAGACCGACACGTCGAAACTGAACGGCGTTTTCTGAAGCACCCGGTCGTCTGCCGTCAGGCCGTATTGCGCCTGCATCCAGTTCAGCCGGTTCACGATGCCGCGATGTTCGTTCATTGCCGCCTTGGGCCGCCCGGTGGAGCCCGATGTGAAGATTACATAGGCAAGGTCGCCCGGCTCGCCCTCGTCTAAAAGCGGGGCGCCGTTCGCGATTTCCGTTTCCGCCGCGAGGTCGAGATCGAGGATCTTGCCTTCGAAGCCCGCGATACGGTCGCGCAGATGCGGCTGGCACAAAACCACTTTCGGTGCGGCATCCGCCAGCATGTCGGCAAGGCGCGCCGCAGGCAGCGACGGGTCCAGCGGCACATAGGCACCGCCTGCCTTCAGCGCGGCATAAAGCGCGACGACCATCTCGAAGCTGCGTTCGGCGCATACGCCGACAAGCGCGTCCCGTCTCACACCCGCCTGGCGCATGGCGCGCGCCAGCGCATTGGCGCGGCGGTCGAGTTCGCCATAGGACATCTCGCGCCCCTCTAACTCCAGCGCGACCGCCTGGGGTGTGCGGGCCGCCTGCCCCTCGAAGGCGGCGTGGAGGCGCTGGGGCGTGCCGAATTCGGTGGCGGTGTCGTTGAAATCGTGCAGCAATCGCCGCTCGGCAGCGGCGGAGAGAATGCGGACGTCCTCCGTCCTCGCATCGGGCTCGAACTCAAGCTTTGCGGCGATATCTTCCAGCGCGGCCGCCACGGCGTCGCACAATATGGCGGGATCCACCGGATGACGCGACTGCGCCTCCACCATGAAGCCGTCGCCAAGATCATCGACCGACAGTTCGAGCGCGTAATTCGTCCTTTCGGTGAAGGACAGAAGCTCAAGCCCCATCGCCTCGATCGCCGGACCCATCGCGTGGACCCTGGTACTCTCGCGCCCGCCGCGGATCTGCACATGGCGGAAATTGATCAGCGCATTGAACAGCGGAACACCCGGCGCGAGCCTGCTGCAGGCCTGCGCCATGGCCAGCGACGCATGTTCGTGGCGCAGCAATCCGGCCAGCAGCTCATGCGTGTCGGTCAGCGCTTCGGCCACGCTGCGGCCCGCAAAGCGCAGGCGCAGCGGAAGCGTATTGATCATCGGGCCAAGGATGCGATCCGCATGATCGCCCGCCTGCATCCGCCCGAACAGGACGGTACCGAAAACGACATCGCCGCGTCCGCAGCTTTGTCCGACCACCAGCCCCCAGGCGAGGTGGAACAGGCTGGCGACGCCTACGCCGCGCGATCTGGCAATAATGCGCAGCCGTTCCGATAGGCCGTCGTCCAGCCGCAGCCGCGCATCCTTTATCGGTTCATCCTGCGCCGTTTCGGTCAGGCCGAAAGCGGCAGTCGGTTCATCCAGATCGCCCAGCAATTCGCCGAACCATTCGCGCGATTCCGGTGCCTCCGCCTTGTCAGCGGTACGCGCGACGAATGCGCGAAACGGCAGCGGTTCGGGAAGATCCGCGCCACCGTCCGCCATCAGCGCCGCGATCTCGCCGCTCATCAGCTCGTCGGTCGTGTGGTCCTCTATCAGATGGTGATGCGAACGCAGGATCAGCCAGCGCTCGTTCGCCGGATCCTGCGCGATATAGAGCCGTATGGCCGGAGCGCGATCGACCGCCAGCCGGTGATGACGCATATCGAAACGGTCGAGCAATTGCCCGGCGACATCGCCCTCGGCAGGCTCGAACTGCATCTCCTCGACCGACACGCGCGCTTCGCGGCACACGACTTGCACCGGATGACGCAGGCCCTCGGCCAGAAAGGCGCTGCGCAGGATGTCGTGACGGTTCACCACGGACTGCACCGCCGCGGCATAGCGCATCGCCTGTTCGCGCGAGCGGGCGGCCATCAGTGTCGTGACCAGATAGGGATCGCCGCTGGCCGAAACGCGGTGGTGATAGAAGATGCCTTCCTGCAGCGGGGTGAGCGGATAAATGTCCTGAATATTCGCGGCCCCGCCCGGAACCGTGCGTTCGATCAGCGCAATCTCATCCTCGTCCAGCGTGACCAGATCCAGCATATCGGGCCGGATCGCGTCGCAATCGGGCGGAATATTGCTGAGGGCGATGGCTTCAGTCGATCCGTGCTGCTCTGCCAGATCGGCGATGGCCGCGATGGTGGGCGTCAGGAACATGTCGCCGGCGGAGACGTGCAGACCATGCGCCCGAAGCCGTTGCAGCACGTCGATGATCAACAGCGAATGGCCGCCCAGTTCGAAGAAATCGTCATGCGCGCCCATTTGTTCGACGCCCAGCACGTCCGACCAGATGCGCGCGATCAGTTCCTGCCGCTCACCCCTGGGCGCGACATAGGCCGCGCTGGCGCGTGCCTGCCCCGGTTCGGGAAGCCGCGCGCGGTCGAGCTTGCCGTTTTCCGTCAGCGGCAGATCGTCGATCAGAACAAAATGAGCGGGCAGCATGTAATCGGGCAATACGGCCCTCAGCCGCGCCCGCAGGCGGGCGGCTAGTCCCTCGTGCGCGGTCTGGTCGGTCACCAGATAGGCGACGATCTGCTGTTCCCCCGAACGGTCGGGCCGCGCGATGACGGCGGCGTTCCGAATCGCCTCGTCGCGGGTGATCTGCGCTTCGATCTCGCCCAGCTCGATGCGAAAGCCGCGGATCTTCACCTGATGGTCGGCGCGGCCGAGATATTCGATCTCCCCTTCCCGGTTGCGCAAGGCAAGGTCACCGGTGCGATACAGCCGTGCATTGCGGTCCGAAGAAAACGGATCGGCAAGGAAGCGCTGCGCCGTCAGTTCGGGGCGGTTGAGATAGCCCGACGCGACCCCTGCGCCGCCGACATAGATCTCGCCGCTGACACCGGTGGGGACGGGACGCATGTTCTCGTCCAGAATGTGAAGCGTGAGGTCGGGTATCGGCTCTCCGATGATGCTGCCGCGTCCTGCATCGAGGTCGTTCACCGTGACCGGGCGATAGGTGACATGCACCGTCGTCTCGGTAATGCCGTACATGTTGATTAGGCGGGGCGATCGGTCTCCATAGCGGGCGAACCACGGGCGCAGCGACTGAAACTCCAGCGCCTCGCCGCCGAATATCACATGGCGCAGCGCATAATCGGCGGGCGCAGCGGCGCGGTCCGCCTGGATGAAGCGGCGAAAGGCGGACGGGGTCTGGTTGAGCACCGTTACCCCTTCGGCAAGGACAAGGCTGCGAAACGCCTCGGTCGATCGGCCCACTTCCACGGGGACCACCACGACGCATCCGCCGTAAAGCAGCGCGCCCCAGATTTCCCACACCGAGAAATCGAAGGAATAGGAATGAAACAGCGTCCAGACGTCGTCGCTGCCGAAACCGAACCAGTGCTGCGTCGAATCGAACAGGCGCAATACGTTGGCATGGCTGACGGCCACACCCTTGGGCTTGCCGGTCGAACCCGAAGTATAGATCACATAGGCCAGATCACCGCCGCCCGTTTCCGCGAGCGGAGATGACGCGCTTTCGCCGCCGCAATCGCCGATATCGACAAGAACGGCCCCGGTATCGACCAGATTGCCCGCCAGCGCGCCCCTTGTAACGATGATCCCCACATTGGCGTCATCCGCCATGAAGGCGAGACGGTCGGCGGGATAGACGGGATCCATCGGCAGATAGGCGCCGCCCGCCTTGATGATGCCCAATATGCCAACGAGAATATCGAGATCGCGGCCGACATGCAGGCCGACAAGCGCGCCCCCCGACACGCCCATGCGCCTGAGCCGATTGGCTAGCTGGCTCGAAAGCCGGTCCAGCGCGGCATAGGACAGTTCTTGCTCGCCGCAGCGGGCAGCCACCTTGGCGCCCTGTGCGCGCGCGACATCCCGAAACCTTGCGGACAGGCTGTCGGCGCTCTCGGGTCCGGTATCGGCATCAGGCACGGCTTCGCCGCGATCCTCTGTCACGAGATATGCAATATGATCCGGCCCCATGCGGCCTTGCCCCCTCCATCGCCCGCCGCGCATAATGCCCCCCGGCGCGCGAAAAAGGCCAAAGCCGCCCGATCACCCGAGCGTCGCCCCGAATATTAGCGGAGCATCCTGCAAAAGAAAATCTGAAGTCAAAGTCGTGCCATTTCTGAACCGAACAACAACAACGGGCACTTTGCTGTTAAGGGCGACGGTCGCATCTTCGGCAGGCCCGGCCCGACCGGTGCCTTCCCCTGCCCGGCATGGTTGGCGCGTCGCCGGCGTGGCCAGCGGCAACAGATGTCGTTATGGATAGCCGGACGGAAACAATAAATTACATTCGGGACATCAAGGGCCGCTTTCAGTCGGCCGCCTGTCTCCATATGTACCGCGACTGCGAACAGTTTGATCGATCAAGGGGCTAGAGTGGCGGGACAAAGACTGGGATTGCGCGATGCGGCATTGTGGATGTCGGAAGTCATCGGGCCCGATTACGGCTATGTTCGGATCGGCATCGTCTATACCGTCGCGATAACCCTGCTGTCGCTGGCCACGCCGATTTCGGTCCAGGTGCTGATCAACAGCGTCGCGCGGACCTCGCTTCCGGCTCCGCTGTGGACGCTGTCGGGCATATTGCTGCTGCTGCTGCTGATCGTGGCGGCGCTCAGTGCGCTGCGCCTGTATGTCATGGCGATGTTCGAACGGCGGCTGTTCGCGCGCATCGTCGCTGGCATCACGGTCAAGGCCGTGCACGCGCAGAACCCCTATTTCTCAGACGCGAACAGCGAACATCTGTTCAACCGCTTCTTCGACATGCCGGTGCTGCAAAAATCGGTGCCCAGCCTGGTGATCGGCGCGTTCACCATCATCCTTCAGGCCGTGGTGGGGCTTGCCGTCACCAGCTTCTATCACCCGTTCTTCCTGGCCTTCAACGTGCTGCTGGTGTTCGTCGTGATGCTGATCTGGATCATGTGGCGGCGCGGCGCGGTGACGGGCGCGGTGGGGCTGTCGGATGCAAAGCACAAGGCGGCGCACTGGCTGGAAAGCGTCGGCGGATCGAACGGGTTCTACAAGTCCAGCCGCCACATGGGCTTTGCGATGGACCGCACCGAACGCGTCACCGCCGCCTATATCGAGGCGCACAAGCAATATTTCCGCTACAGCTTCTCGCAGGCGGTGGCCTATTTCCTGGTTTATGCGCTGGCGAGCGCGGGCCTGCTGGCGCTGGGCGGCAATCTGATCATCCAGGGCCAGCTGTCGATCGGACAGCTGGTGGCGGCCGAGCTGATCCTTTCGGGCGTGTTCTACGGCATCTCGCAGCTCGGATGGTACCTCGACACGTTCTACGAGATGATCGCCAGCTCGGAAGAGCTGACCCTCCTGTTCTCGATCCCGCAGGAAAGCGGACAGGTCACCGGAGAGGCGCCGTCCGACGGGTCGGTCTATATGCGCGAAGTGGTAAAGGGCGACGCGCATATCTCGTTCTCGCTGAAAGGCGGCGAACAGGTGGTGGCGGTTGTCGAACCCGGCATGGAACGCCTGCTGGCGTCCCTGCTCAAACGGCATGCCCTGCCCGACCGTGGGCAATTGCTGATCGGCAAGGGCGATCTTGGCACGTTCGACATGTATCTGCTGCGCACCGCGGTCACCGTGCTCAATCGCCCCACCATCGTCGAGGTCAAGATCCGCGAATATCTGGCGCTGGAAGTCGGCGACGGCGGAAACCGCGCGATGATGGCCGCGCTCGATACCGTGGGACTGGGACGTCGGATCGCGACGCTGCCCGACGGGCTGGACACGGTATTGTCGTCGTCGGGCGCGCCGCTGACCATTGCCGAGGTCATGCAGCTGAAACTGGCGGGCGCCCTTCTGGGCAAGCCGCGCGTGCTGTTGCTGTCCGAATTGTTCGACATGATGCCGGTCCACCGCCTTCAGCTCGCGCTCGACGAGTTGCGCGCATCGGACACCACCGTGCTGCTCTCGACCAAGCGGCCCGAAGCGATCGCGCGCGACGGCTGGCTCTATCTGGGCAGCCAGCACCAGCAGAGGTTCGACAGCCATGACGAGCTGATGCGCTTCCTTGCCGAGCAGGAGCATCACGATGCCTGATCGGCCGGAAAACCTTAAGCATTTCAGAACCCTCGCCTCGCTCCGGCCGCCGCGCTTCGCGGTGGTGATGGCGTGGATGATCGGCATCGGCTTCGTGCTGACGATAGGCTTGCTGTTCGTGCCCTGGGTGCAGACCGCGCAGGGCATGGGCAAGGTCGTCTCGCTCGATCCGGACGACAGGGCGCGTCAGGTGTCGTCGCTGATCGACGGACGTGTCGAACAGTTCTTCGTCAGCGATGGCGACAGGGTGGCGGCCGGCGATCCGATCGCGCGCGTGGTCGACGTCGACCCCAACCTGCTCTCCCGCCTCAATTCCGAACGCCGCCAGCTCGAGGCGGAGATCGCGGCCATGCGGCAGGCGCGGCAGGTCGCCACGATCGACGTGGAACGTACGCGGCAACTGCTTGCCGAAGGGCTCGCTTCGCGGCGCGAATACGAGCAGGCACAGATCCGCATCGCCGAAGCCGATGCCACGATTGCCGAGGCGCGCGCGGGCATCAACCGGATCGAGACCGAGATCAACCGCCGCTCGGCCCAGGTGGTGACCGCCCCGCGCGAGGGCCGCATACAGCAGGTTAATGGCGAAGCCGGCGGACAGCTGATCACGGCGGGCACCGTGCTAGCCGTGATCGCGCCCGAACAGGTGGAGCGCGCGGTCGAGATATTCGTCGATGCGCGCGACGTGCCGATCATCGAACGCGGCAGCCCCGTGCGGCTGGAGTTCGAGGGGTTTCCCGCCGTCCAGTTCAGCGGATGGCCGAACCTTGTCTACGGCGTCTATGACGGGCGTGTCCGCACCATCGATCCGGTGGCCGCCCCCAACGGCCAGTTCCGCGTCATCGTCGAGCCCCTTCCCGATGCCGAACGTCCATGGCCCGGCGATCGTTACGTCAGGCAGGGCAGCAATGTCGTGGGCTGGATCCGCGGCAATACCGTCACCGTGGGCTTCGAGATCTGGCGCCAGCTGAACGACTTCCCGCTGCAATATGACCGCACTGACGAAGCCGCATCGAGTCCGGGCGGAAACTGGGGGTCCTCGTTGTGAGGCGAAGCAGGGTCTGGATCATCATTGCGGGAGCCGCCCTCACCGCGCCCGCGACCGTTCTGGCGCAGGCCACCGACGGTCCGGCCATGGTGGTTGCAGAGGATCCGCAAACAGGCCCGCTGCTGCTGAGCGACGTGCTGCGCCGCTCTGCCCGGACGGCCCCCCAGATTATCGAGGCGCTGGCAAGGATCCGGCAGGCGCAGGGCGCGGCTCTGCGCTCCGAAGGCGCGTTCGACACCGTCTTCGATGTCGAAGGGCGCAGCCGGGTGACCGGCTATTACGACGGCACCATCGTCGAAGGGACCGCCAACCAGCCGCTGGGCACCAACGGCGGCTATGCCTATGGCGGCTATCGCGTCAGCCGGGGCGATTTTCCGATCTATGAGGATGAGGCCTTTACCAATCGGCTGGGCGAATTGCAGATCGGCGCGCTGTTCTCGCTGCTGCGCGACCGGCTGATTGACGAACGGCGCGCGCAGCGTTCGATCGCGGCACGCGGCATCGATGTCGCCCGGTTCGAGGCGGAGGCCGCCGCCATCGGCGTGCAGAGCCGCACCATCGCGGCCTATCAGGACTGGGTGGCCACGGGGCTTCGGCTGCAGGCCTATCGCGAGTTGCTGGAACTGGCGCAGGACCGCACCGGCGCCATCGACCGGCAGGTACAGCTTGGCGCGCAGCCACGCATCCTGCAGACCGAGAATGAGCAGAACCTCGTCCGCAGACGCGCCCGCGTGATCGAGGCGGAGCAGGCGTTCGAGGCTGCGGCAGTGCGCCTGTCCCTGTTCTATCGCGATCCTTCGGGCAATCCCGTCATTGTCGGGGCCGATCGCCTGCCATCCGATGCGCAGGCGCTGGCGCTGCTGTCGGTCGATCCCGACTTCACTCTCTCGCAGCGCCCCGAATTGCAGAGCCTGCTGGCGCGCGTCGACCAGTCGGTCCTGTCGCTCGCCCTTGCGGAAAACGCCATGCGGCCGCGCCTCGACCTTGTCGGCAAGCTGGCCAAGGACATCGGTGATGAAGGGCTGGGCGGTTTCAGCCGGACGCCATTCGAAACCATTGTCGGCTTTCAGTTTTCGGTCCCGCTGCAGAACCGGGCCGCCAAGGGCCGCGTTGTCGAGGCGGAGGCGAAGTTGGACGAACTGGCCATCCAGCAGGAATTCCTGCGCGACCGGATCGAGACCGAGGTCGAGACGATGCGCATCGCGCTGAACGGCGCGGAGCGGCTGGTCGAAACGTCGCGCCGCGAATTCGAACTGGCCCGCGAACTGGCGCAGGCCGAGCGGCGGCGGTTCCAGCTGGGGTCAAGCAATTTCTTCCTCGTCAACCAGCGCGAGGAGACCGCGACCGATGCACAGGTCCAGCTGATCAACGCGCAGGCACGCATTGCCGCCGCCCAGGCAGACCTTGCGGCCGCGACGGTCGACCTCGACGCGCTGGGTCTGGAGTAGGTGCTTGGGGACCGGAGTAGCGGACGGCGGAATGAAAGCCGTTCAAAAGCATGCCAGGATACGCTCGGAAACTTTCAAATCGCCTTGCCAGTGACTAGCTTCGTTTCATGAACGCGTCAGACCTCATCGCTTCGAGCACCGTGGCAGCGGTCGTCAGCAATCCGCGGCTGCCCGACAATCCCATCGTCGAATGCAATGCCGCCTTCACGGCGCTGACGGGATATGAACGCGAAGAGATCATCGGTTACAACTGCCGGTTCCTGACTGGGCCCGAAACCGAACCTTGGCTGACCGAGGAATTGCGTCAGGGCGTGCGGCAGCGGCGGCCCACCATGGTCGAGATTTTGAACTACAAGAAGGACGGGACCCCCTTCCGCAACGCCGTCATGGTCGCGCCAATTTTCGACGACAAGGGCCAGCTGGAATATTTCCTCGGCTCGCAGATGGAAATCGTCGGCGCGGCCGAAACCGTGGGCGAGGACCGGCAGAAGCAGGCCCGCCAGCAGATCGAAAAGCTGACCCCGCGCCAGAAGCAGATCCTGATCGAGATGGCGCGCGGCAAGCTGAACAAGCAGATCGCCTATGACCTCGACCTCAGCGAGCGGACGATCAAGATGCACCGCGCGGCCCTGCTGAAGACGCTGGGCATAAGAACCACGGCAGAGGCGATCAGGACCGTCATCGAAGCGGGATATTAAAACTGGACAGCCCGCACAAATAACGTCTCGATCACGGCAAGTACTTCCTTGGACCACAAGGTTGCACCTTCGGACAGGTTGTTGAAGCGGTAGGCGAGGCGCATCTTTCCTATCGTGGCACGCAACCTGTTTGAGAGGAGGATGCAATGTTGCCGATCGATGAAGAACCTCACTACGCATCAGAAGACGTCAGAGGCGGAAGCGAAGAACGTGTGGTGCGCTACGTGCTTGGTATAAGCCTTGGGCTCGCGATTACTTTTCTTTCTGCAACCTGGATGACCGGCGCGATTACGATGCCGTGATTTCAGGAGCGACGGGGCCTGCAGAGTTCTTCCCACCCGCCTGCAGGTCCCGTCCAACTTGATAGATCAAGTCCAAGCTAACCGATTATCAATCTACCGTTCGAGGCAATCCGGCTCGACCGGTTCGGCAAGATCCCCTCGACCACCGGATTGCAAACACGCCCGACTTCAAGCCCCCCAACGAAGAGGACGATATGAAACTTCCCATCTCGCTTGCAGCAGCCGTCCTGCTTACTGCCGCCATGCCCGCCCACGCCGACCATCATGGCGGCTCGACCATTGTCGAGGCAGCCGTGGCGTCACCCGATCACGAAACGCTGGTCGCCGCCGTGAAGGCCGCAAACCTTGCCGACACGCTTGCCGGTGATGGACCGTTCACCGTTTTCGCGCCGACCGATGCCGCTTTCGCCAAGCTGCCCGACGGGACCGTGTCGACCCTGCTCAAGCCCGAGAATGCCGACATGCTGCGTTCGGTGCTGACCTATCACGTGGTGCCGGGCAATGTCTCCGCCACGCAGCTGATCGGCATGATCGAGAGCAATGGCGGCACCGCCGAACTGACCACCGTGCAGGGCGGAACTCTGACGGCCAGCATGTCGGGCGGCAATGTGATCCTGACCGACGCAAAGGGCGGCACGGCGACTGTCGTGCAAGCCGATGTGAAGGCGTCGAACGGCGTGATACACGCAACCGACGCCGTATCACTGCCGGCCTGACACTCGTTCCCATCGCGAAAATATCCGCACGGTCCGGAAGCCGCGCGGATATGATGGGAGCGCGCGCCGCAAGTCCAGGGCTCTTACCTCCCCCTTGGGCTTGCGGCCTTCGGCATCCGGCGCGTCAATCGCGCGGCGCGGTGCTACTCCCTGTCGACAGCAGCCGGTAACCCCACGCAGGCAATTCCACCGTGGTCCCTGCTTTCAACTCGATGGCCGAACCGTCCGCAAAATCGACATAGCGCCCTGCGGCCAGCCCGTCGGCCAGTTGCGCGCTGACGGGCTTTTCAGACAGGTTGAACAGCCCGACCACCTTGTTGCCGTCCTGCTGGCGGACCCATGCGAACAATTGCTGCGGCTTGTCGTTCACGACCTGCTGCATCCGCGCCCCCCATTGCCCGTTGCCCAGAGCCGGATTGGCCTTGCGAAACGCGATCAGCCGCGACGCCAGATCGCCCAATGTGCATCCCTCGCCCTGCGACCAGTCGATCGGGTCCTTTTCGAAGAATTCCAGCCGCTTGGCGTTGCAAGCCTCCTGCCCGTTATACAGCATCGGCAGCCCTTCACCGGCGAAGGACAACGCCATGAACGCGGGCAGCGCTTCGCCGAAATTCTCGTATTGCGTGCCTTCCCAAGAATTGCTGTCGTGATTGGCGATATAGGTAAGGCGCATGGCCTCGCGCGGCCAGCTGCTCTCGTTCTCGGCATAATAGCTGAACAATGCGGTCGCATCGGCCTTGCCCTGCGCGATCTCCTTTATCGTCTCGTGCCATTCCCACGCATAGACCGCGTCGAACGCCTGTCGCGTCATTTCCGGCGTCTTCCATTCGGCCAGCATGAACACCGGACGGATGGCGTCGAGCCGCTGGCGCTCGGCCTCCCAGAAATCGAGCGGGACATAGCCCGCCACATCGGCGCGATAGCCGTCAATGTCGAATTCGCGGACCCAGTATTCCATCGCCTCGCCGACATGCTTGCGAACGCCGGGCTTCGACCAGTCGAGATCGATGACGTCGGACCAGTCCCACCACGGGGTCGGGCGGAAATCGCCCTTCCAGTCCTTTTCGTACCAGTCGGGGTGCTGCTCCGCGAGCGCATTGTCCCACGCGGTGTGGTTGGCGACGAGGTCGAGAATGACGTGAAAGCCCTGCGCATGCGCCGCATCGACGAAGCTTTTCAGATCTTCCTTGGTGCCGAATTCGGGATTGACCTCGTAATAATCCTGCACCGAATAGGGCGAACCCAGCGTGCCCTTGCGGTTCTTCTCGCCAATGGGATGGATCGGCATCAGCCACAATATGTCGACGCCCAGTTCTTTCAGCCGCGGCAATTCACGCTCGGCGGCGCGGAAGGTCCCCTCGGGCGTGAACTGGCGCGTGTTTATCTGATAGAGCACGGCGTCCTTCGACCATTCGGGATGCTGAATCGTGCTGTAGGGCTGCGGCGTCCACGGATCGGCCGGTTCCTGCGCCATGGCGCAAGGCGACAGGAGCGCGGCTCCCAGGGTCAGCGAAAGGATGGAAAGGCGCTTCATGTGCAATCACTCCTGCGGAATGGCAGCCGACACGCGCGTCATGGCGAGCGCGGCGATGATCCAGGCGGCGGCGGCGAACAGCATCGTCCAGATCGGTTCACCCGGGAAAAGCCACAGCATGATCGACCCCATGACGGTGGCGACCAGCAATTGCGGCACGACGATAAAGATGTTGAACAGCCCCATGTAGATGCCCAGCTTCGACTGCGGCAGGTTCGAGGCGAGGATGGCATAGGGCATGGCGAGGATGCTGGCCCAGGCGATGCCGATGCCGATTTCGGCCGCGATCAGCGCATTGGCATCGCGCAGCACGAAAAAGCCCAGAAAGCCCAGCGCGCCCAGCGTCAGGCAAATCGAATGGGTTCGCACCGGCCCGAACCGGCGGCTCATAACCGGCAGCAGCGCAAGCGCGGCCACGGCGGCGACACCGTTATAGACGGTGAACAGCACATTCACCCAGTTCGCGCCTTCGTTATAGGCGGTGCTGGCCGTGTCGGTCGATCCGAACACATATTGGGTGACCACCGGCGTGGTGTTGATCCACATGATGAAAAGCGCCGACCAGCTGAAGAACTGCACCAGCGCCAGCCGCTTCATGACGGGCGGCATGCCCGAGAAATCGCCGACGATGCTGGACAGCATGTTGGGCGGCCGCCCTGCCCGCGCCATGCGGATCGCGATCAGCGTCAGCACGCCGTATAGCGCCATCAGTCCGCCTAGCAGCAGCACTTCCTTTTCCAGCGCAAGCACATCGACCAGCACCACGACCGCCGCGCCCAGCGCGATCCACACCATGCCGGCCAGCGTGGGCTTGTCCGCCAATGCGCGCATCATCGCCGCCTCGTCCACCGGGGTTTGGTGGCTGGCAAAGGCGGCCTGTTCCTCGGGGCTGAACTCGCGCGTCGTCACCACCGTCCAGACGACCGCGACCAGCAAGGCCACCGCGCCCGTCCAGAAGCTGAAGCGCACCGTGTCGGGCAGCGCGCCGGGCGCGGCCACGTTGGATACGCCCAGATGCTCGAGCAGAAACGGGAAGATCGACCCCATCACTGCGCCCGCGCCGATAAAGGCGGTCTGCACGGCATAGCCCGCCGCGTGCTGGTCGGTACGCAGCATGTCGCCGACAAAGGCGCGGAAAGGCTCCATCGAGATATTGAGGCTGGCGTCCAGCACCCATAGCATTGCGGCGGCGAACACCAGCGGCGCGGCAATGGTGGGCGCGAAAGGCATCAGGAACAGCGCAAAAGCCGAAAGCAGGGCGCCGGTCAGGAAATAGGGGCGCCGGCGGCCAAGCCGCGTCCATGTGCGGTCCGACAGATGGCCGATGATGGGCTGCACGATCAGGCCGGTCAGCGGCGCGGCCACCCAAAGCGCCGGCAGGTCGTCCATGCTGGCGCCCAAGGTCTGGAAGACCCGGCTCATATTCGCATTCTGAAGCGCAAAGCCGATCTGGATGCCGAAAAAGCCGAAGCTGATGTTCCACAGCCCCCAGAATCCCTGCAGCGGTTTTTCCGTCCGGCTCATATCGGCGCTTGTCCTTTCCCTCCGCGCCCGGATCGTGCTCGCCGCGCGTCAATCGTGAATGGCTGCACGGATCGCGGCAGGGCCACAAGCTGAATACGAATACATTCGCGGCTGGTGCGTGGGCGAACGGGCCCCTTATCCCGCGACCGTGCTGCCCCTGACGATCAGGCGGGTCGGCAATCGCGCCTCGGGCAGGGGCCTGCCTTCTATCTGAGCCACCAGCGTATCGATCAGCCGCACGCCCGCGCCCGCGATGTCCTGCTGGACGGTGGTCAGCGGCGGGGTGGTCAGGCTGGCGCCGGGGATATTGTCGAAGCCGACGACCGCCACATCTTCGGGGATCGCAAGGCCCGCCGCGGTCAGCGCGCGCATCGCACCGATGGCGATCAGGTCACTGGCGGCAAAAACGGCGTCGAATGGCTCGCCCGATGCGATCAGGCGGTTGGCGGCCTGGAATCCCGCCTTCTCGTTCGTCAGCGCGTCGAACTGCAAGGCCGGGTCGGGCTGAATGCCCGCGTCCCGCAATGCATTGCACAGTCCCTCGTAACGGTCCGCAAACTCGGGGTAATGGCTGTCCGCATGGCCCAGAAAGGCGATCCGGCGGCGGCCGAGCGACAGCAGATGTTCGCTCGCCAGCCGCCCTGCACCCAGATTGTCCGAGCCGATCGTCGCCCCGCTCGTTTCCGAACGCACCGAACCCCATCGCGCGAAATTGGCCCCCTGCTCGACCAGCTGCGCCAGCCGGGCCTGATAGATCTCCCAGTCGCCATAGCCCAGCAGGATCAGCCCGTCGGCGCGGTTCGCGTCCTGGTAACGCAGGTGCCAGTCGTCCTCCATCCGCTGGAACGAGATCAGCAGGTCCAGCCCCCGGTTCGCGCAGGCGCGGGTGATCGAACCCAGCATGGCAAGGAAGAAGGGATTGATCTTGCTGTCGTCGGCAGTCTGATCCTCGAAGAACAGCAGCGCGATGGTGTTCGACCGCTGCGAACGCAGCGATGACGCGTTCTTGTCGACCGTGTAATTGAGGTCGCGCGCGATCTCCTCGATGCGCGCACGGGTCTCGGCACTGACGGACCGGTCGCCGCGAAGCGCCCTGCTGACGGTAGGCTGCGACACGCCCGCGGCATAGGCGATGTCGAAACTGGTCGGCCTCCCCGTCGGCCTGCGCCCCATCGTTCCTCTCTCCTTCTTGGCGGCGAGTCCGATCCCGCCGCATCGCCAAATCTAGCCCAACTCGGCCGTGCCGAAAAGCGGCGAGAAACCCATTGCAATTCAGCAGTTTATGCAATCTCGCAACAGCAGCGTATACGTATGCCATCTATCGGGCGCTGCAAAATCACCTGTATTCAGAACCTCAAGGGCCCCGCCAGAGGCCCGAAATTGCAAGCCGGTTAAGGTCCTCCGAAGGACCCCGCAACACCGGACTATGGGGACTGAGGATGAGCAAGCGAAACACCCTGCGCCACGGCGCAAGCATCACGGCATTTACCATTGCGATGGCCATGATGGCCGCACCCGGAATCGTATCGGCGCAGGAAGCGACCATCGAACCCGGCGATCAGGACGTGGACGAGGACACCGGCGCAGCCGCCGGCGAGATCGTCGTCTCCGGCTACCGCGAGGCGCTCGAAACCTCGATCAATCTCAAGCGCGAAAGCCCGGTCATTGCCGAGGCGTTCTCGTCGGAAGACATCGGCAAGCTGCCGGACGTGTCCATCGCCGAAACGCTGGGCCGACTGCCCGGCCTCGCGGTGCAGCGCATCAACGGACGCGCACAGTCGCTGTCGGTCCGCGGCCTTGGTCCCGATTATTCGACCTCGCTGCTGAACGGGCGCGAGCTGGTGTCCTCTGGCGATAACCGCGCCGTGGAATACGACCAGTATCCGGCCGAGCTGATCAATCAGGGCATCGTCTACAAGACCCCCTATGCGGGCCTGATCGGCCAGGGCCTTGCGGGCACGGTCGACCTGCGCACGATCCGCCCGCTTGCCGCTGGCGAGCGCATCATCTCGCTTGGCGGACGGCTCGAATTCAACGAGGACGGCTCGCTCAACCCCGATCTCGACGGCTGGGGCTATCGCGCGACCGGAACCTATGTCGACCAGTTCGCAGGCGACACGCTGGGCGTCGCGCTGGGCCTTGCCCTGCAGTCGAGCCCTAGTCAGGTCGAGCGTTTCAACGCCTGGGGCTATCCCGAGATCTCGGAAGGCGACGTCACCGGCGGCGTCGCGCCCGCGGGCAGCGAGGGCACTATGGTGCTGGGCGGCATGAAGCCCTACGCCAAGTCCGTCGACCTCGACCGCCTTGGCGCGTTCGGCACCATCGAGTGGGAGCCGACCGCCGACATCAACACCTCTCTCGACCTGTTCTACGCCGACTACCGCGAACGCATTCCGATGCGCGGCATCGAGTTCCCGCTCTATCCGGGCTGGGGCGCGACCGACACGATTACCAATGTGGGCAATGCCGGCGGCTTCGCCGACGAGGTGACCTATGACGGCGTGCAGCCCGTGGTCCGCAACGATTACGACCGTAAGGATACCGAAACCTTCGCGGCCGGCTGGAACACCAAGTACGAGAATGACGATGTCCTGCTGAACCTCGACATCTCCTACTCGATGGCGGATCGCCGCCTGCAGCAGATCGAAAGCTATTCCGGTTTTGGCTATGGCGCCAACCCCGCCGATCCGTCCGACACGATCAGCTATGTGCTGTCCGACGGCAAGTTCCCCTATCGCTTTACCAATGTCGCCGATTATTCGGACACGAACACCATCGTGCTGACCGATCCGCGCGGCTGGGGCGGCGGGCGCAATATCGTGCAGGGCGGTTTCATCAACGACACCACCACCAAGGACGAGCTGTGGACCGGCCGGTTCGAGGTCGTGGGCAAGGTTCAGAGCCCCTTCATCAAGCAGCTGGTCCTGGGCGCGGCCTATTCCGACCGCACCAAGAAGCGCGACATCACGCAGAACTTCCTGAGCTTTGCCGGCGGCACCTCGACCGATCCGAACGATCCGGGCGCGATCCGCGAGACGCCGATCCCCGAAGATGCACTGCTGGATCCGATCGACAGCCTCGGCTTCCTCGGCTTCGGTCCGCAGGTCGCTTATGATCCGTTCGCGCTGATCGACAACGGCACCTATCTGCTGACCAGCGTCGAAGGGTCGGACCTGCCCTATCCCGGCGACTGGAAGGTCAGCGAGAAAGTGTGGACCGGCTATGTCCGCGCCGACCTCGACGCGATGCTGGGCAGCATTCCGATGACCGGCAATATCGGCGGCCAGCTGGTCTTCACCGACCAGAGCTCGAGCGGGTTCAACTCGCCCGGCGGCATCGGCGCGGTGCAGGTCCCCGTCACCGACGGAGACACCTATGCCGACTTCCTGCCCAGCGCCTCGCTGAACTTCGAGGTCGGTCTGGACACGACGGTTCGCCTTGCCGCGGCCCGCACGCTGGCCCGTCCGCGCATGGACCAGCTGAACGCCTCGACCAACGCGTCCATCGCAACCTCGCCACAGCCGCCCCTCGGCTCGATCTTCTCGGCCAGCGGCGGCAACCCGCAGCTTCGCCCCTATATGGCGGACAGCGTCGACCTGTCGTTCGAGCATTATTTCGCGGGCGGAAAGGGGTACATCGCGATCGCCGGCTATTACAAATGGCTCGACGACTTCGTGAACCCCAATGCGGTCAGCGCGATCCGCGATTTCAGCTATCTGGTGCCGACGCTGACGCCGGAACAGCAGGCAATCGTCGAGAACACGACCACGCTTGGCTTCGTCAGCGGTCCCGACAACACCGCCGACGGCAGCATCCGCGGCATCGAGGCCAGTGCCGCGATCCCGTTCGAGATCTTCACCACCGCGCTTGAGGGCTTCGGCTTCCAGACCAGCGTCGCCTACACCGACAGCAAGCTGGACGTGACCGACACGATCTCGGGCAGTTCGTTCGAATCCGACGTGCCCGGCCTGTCGAAATGGGTCGTGAACTCGACCGCCTTCTTCGAGAAGTCGGGCTTCGAGGCGCGCCTGTCGCATCGCTACCGGTCGAGCTATCTGGCGGAATTCATCGGCATCTCGGCCACGCGCCAGTTCCGCCAGACCTATGCGGAATCGATCTTCGACGGCCAGATCGGCTATCGTTTCGAGGACGGGTCGCTGGAAGGCCTGTCGCTGACCCTGCAGGCGCTCAACCTGACCGACGAACCCTTCATCAGTTACCAGAGCGAGGACAAGGCGCAGGTCATCGACTACGAACGCTATGGCCGCACCTATCTGGTGGGTGCATCCTACCGCTTCTGATCAGCGGTTTCTCCATTCCGGCCGGGTCTGCTCTCCCTCAGGGCCCGGCCGGAACCGAGCTGCTAGGCTGACCTAACGGAGCGAGCAGGGCCATGGACGATACACAGCAACCTACGATCCTGATCGCGGGCGGCGGAACCGCCGGCTGGATGGCGGCGGCCGCCCTCTCCCGCTTTGCCGCCGGACACCGGATCGTGCTGGTCGAAAGCGATGCAATCGGCACCGTGGGCGTTGGCGAGGCGACGATCCCGCAGATCCACCTGTTCAACAGCGCGATCGGCTTGGACGAGGCGGAATTCCTGCGCGAAACGCGCGGCAGCTTCAAGCTGGGGATCGAATTCGACGGCTGGCTGCGTGACGGGCACAGCTATATGCATGCGTTCGGCCAGATCGGACGCGGTATCGGTCTGCTGCCGTTCCAGCATTACTGGCTGCGTGCCCGGCAACTGGGTTTCGCAAAGCCGCTGCAACGCTATTCGCTGAACGAGCTGGCCGCGCGCACCATGCGGATGCAGCGCGGGCGGACCTCCGCCGGGGCGGAAATGCCATATGCCTATCACTTCGACGCCGGTCTCTATGCCGCGCTGCTGCGCCGCCATGCCGAAGCGCGGGGCGTGGAGCGGCACGAAGGCACCATGGCATCGGTCGACCGCGACGGGGGAAGCGGCGACATCGCCTCGATCACGCTGGACGATGGGCGGGTGCTGGCGGCGGACTTCTTCATCGACTGCACAGGATTTCGCGGACTGCTGATCGAAGGGGCGCTTGAGACCGGCTTCGACGACTGGTCGAATTACCTGCCTTGCGACCGCGCGATGGCCGTGCCTTGCGAGGGCGGCGGGGATTTCACGCCCTACACCAAATCCATCGCGCGCAAGGCGGGGTGGCAGTGGCGCATTCCATTGCAGCACCGGATCGGCAACGGGCTGGTCTATTCCTCTGCCCATCTACCGGATGACGAGGCTGCGGAAATGCTGCTGGCCAATCTCGACGGCGCGACGCAGGCCGATCCCCGTCCGATCCGCTTTACGACGGGCAAGCGGCGCAAGCACTGGAACCGCAACTGCCTCGCGCTCGGCCTTGCCGCCGGTTTCATGGAGCCGCTGGAATCGACCAGCATCCATCTGATCCAGAGCGCGATCAGCCGCTTCCTCGCCCTGCTGCCCGACGGCCGGCCCAGCGAGGCCGCGATAAGCCATTTCAACGCGCAGGCCGATTTCGAATGGACTCGCATCCGCGACTTCCTGATCCTGCACTACACCGCGAACGAACGGCACGGCGAGCCGTTCTGGGACGCGGTCCGCACCATGCCGCTACCCTCCACGCTGACCGACAAGATCGCGCTGTGGCGCGACACCGGCTTCATCCACCGCGAGCACGAAGAACTGTTCACCGAAGTTGCGTGGTTCCAGGTCTTCGCCGGCCAAGGCGTCGAGGCGCAGGGCCATAACCCCATCGCCGACACGCTGGACGAAGCGCAATTGCGCGACCTGATGCAGGGAACCGAGGCTGCGCTTGTCGAACAGGTGCGCGCCATGCCGCGACACATCGACTTCCTGCAGGACTTCATCAACGGCCGCGCCAAGGAACCCGCATGACACGCATATTCCCCGTGCTCGCCGCCATATCCGGCCTCGCCCTGTCGGCCTGCGCCTCGGTGCAGGCACAGCCGGCTTCCGAGGCGTTCCGCGAGCGCGCGCCTTCGGAGGAAGTGGTCTATTTCGTGCTGCCCGACCGGTTCGAGAATGGCGATCCTGCCAACGATCGCGGCGGCCTTACCGGCGACCGGCTGGCCACGGGATATGATCCCGCAGCCAAGGGCTATTTCCACGGCGGCGACCTGAAAGGCCTGACCGAAAGGCTCGATTACCTGCAGGGCATGGGGATCACCGCGATCTGGTTCGCGCCGATCTTCCAGAACAAGGTCGTGCAAGGACCGGTGGGCGACGAAAGCGCGGGCTATCACGGTTACTGGGTGACCGATTTCACGCGGCCCGACAGCCATTTCGGCACGCGCGAGGAATTCCGTGCCTTCGTCGACGCGGCCCATGCGCGCGGGATGAAGGTCTATATGGACATCATCACCAACCACACCGCCGATGTCATCCGCTACCGCGAAGGCGAAGCGAACGACTATCTCTATCGCAGCCGCGCCGATTTTCCCTATTCGACGAAAGGCGGCCCCAACGGCGAAGCGATCAACCCCGGATTCATGGGCGACACCGACAGCAGCGAGGCCAATTTCGCCAGGCTGACCGACCCGTCCTTCGCCTACACCCCCTATGTCCCGGCGGGCGAGGAGGAGGTGAAGGTCCCGGCGTGGCTCAACGATCCGGTCTATTATCACAATCGCGGCAATTCGACATTTACCGGCGAGGACAGCCGCTTCGGCGATTTCGTGGGTCTGGACGATCTGTTCACCGAACATCCGCGCGTGCGGCAGGGCATGATCGACATCTATGGATCGTGGATCGACGACTTCGGCATCGACGGGTTCCGCATCGACACCGCGCGCCATGTCGATCCCGGATTCTGGCAGGCATTCGTCCCCGCCATGCAGGCCCGTGCCCGCGCCCGCGGTATTCCCAATTTCCACATGTTCGGCGAAGTCTACAAGGACGTGCCCGCCAACGGCTATATCGCGCAATATACCCGCCGCGACGGCCTGCCCGCCGTGCTCGATTTCGCCTTCCAGTCCTCGATGCGCGAGGCATTGGGACGCGGCAAGGGCACAGTCATCCTCAACGAACTGTTCGACGGCGACGTGCTCTACGAAGGCGGAGACGAAGCGGCGCTGAACCTGCCGACCTTCCTTGGCAATCACGACATGGGCCGCTTTTCGACCCTGCTGCGCGAGGATATGCCGCAGATCGGGCAGGACGAACTGCTCGCCCGCGTGATGCTGGGCCATGCGATGATGCTGACGCTGCGCGGATCGCCGGTCATCTATTACGGCGACGAGCAAGGCTTCGTCGGCGACGGCAACGACCAGCTTGCGCGCGAGGATATGTTTGCCAGCCGGACCGCCGTCTATAACGACAACGCGCTGATCGGCACCGATGCGACCACGGCAGAGGCCAATTTCGACCCTGACCATCCGCTCTACCGCCTGATCGCGCAATTCTCCGCTATCCGCAGCGCGCACCCTGCCCTGTCGCGCGGCCGCCAGATGGTGCGCGCTTACGAACAGGAGCCGGGGCTGTTCGCTGTCTCGCGCTTCGATCCGGAAACGGGGCGCGAATATGTGCTGGCGTTCAACACGTCGGACGCGCCCATCACCCGCAATGTCGTGATCGATTCGCGAGTGCAGACGCTGGAAACGCTGGCGGGCAGCTGCCCCGCCGCGGCCAGCGCACCCGGATCGGCCCGCTTTTCCCTTCCACCATTCGGCTGGGCGATCTGCCGCGCCGACAAGGTTTCGCAATGACAGACAATTTTCCGTGGTGGCGCGGCGCCGCCATCTACCAGATCTATCCGCGCAGCTTCATGGATGCGAACGGCGATGGCATCGGCGACCTGCCGGGCATCACCCAGCGCCTGCCGCACGTCGCTTCTCTAGGCGTGGACGCGATCTGGATATCGCCCTTCTTCACTTCGCCGATGAAGGATTTCGGCTATGACGTGGTGGATTACCGCGATGTCGATCCGATTTTCGGCACGCTCGCCGATTTCGACGCGCTGGTCGCCCGCGCGCATCAGCTGAACCTCAAGGTCCTGATCGACCAGGTCTATTCGCACAGTTCGGACGAGCACCCGTGGTTCGTCGAAAGCCGTTCGAGCCGCGACAATCCAAAGGCGGACTGGTATGTCTGGGCCGATCCCAAGGCCGACGGATCGCCCCCTTCCAACTGGCAATCCGTGTTCGGCGGCCCGGCATGGACTTGGGATGCGCGGCGCGGGCAATATTACCTGCACAATTTCCTCTCCAGCCAGCCGCAGCTGAACGGCCACAATCCCGATGTTCAGGACGCGCTGCTGGCCGTCGCGCAATTCTGGCTGGATCGCGGGGTCGACGGGTTCCGCATCGACGCGCTCAATTTCGCGATGCACGATCCCGCTTTCCGCGACAATCCGCCCGCGCCCTGCAACGGCAAGCCGCGCACGCGCCCGTTCGATTACCAATTGCGGGTCCACAACCAGTCGCATCCCGAGATCCCGGCCTTCATCCGCCGCATTCGCGCCCTCACCGATCGATACGACGCGACCTTCACCGTGGCCGAAGTGGGCGGCGAAGGCGTCGAAGAGGAAATGCGCGCCTTCACCGCCGGGAACGCGCATCTCAATTCCACCTATGGCTTCGACTTCCTTTATGCCGATGCGCTGACGCCCGAACTGGTGTGCAAGGCGATCACGCAGTGGCCCGATGCGCCCGATGGCAACTGGCCCAGTTTCGCTTTCGAGAACCATGACGCGCCGCGAGCGATCTCGCGCTGGGCCCCGCCCGAGCACAAGGCGGAATTCGCGCGAATGAAGATGGCGCTGCTGGCGGCGATGCGCGGCAATATCATCCTCTATAACGGCGAGGAACTGGGGCTGGAGCAGGTCGATATCCCGTACCACCAGTTGCAGGACCCCGAGGCGATTGCCAACTGGCCCCTGACCCTGTCGCGCGACGGTGCGCGCACGCCGATGCCGTGGACGGCGCAGGGCGGCTTTGGCTCGGACACGCCCTGGCTGCCATTTGGAGACGCCAATCTCGCCCGCTCGGTCGAGGCGCAGGAGGAAGACGCGAATTCGCTGCTGCACCACACCCGCGCCATGATCGCGCTGCGCGTTGCGCATCCGGCGCTGCATCACGGGGCGGTCGCGGATTGCCGTGCGGATGGACCTTTGCTGACCTTCATTCGCGAAACCAGCGAAGAGCGGATCTCCTGCGCCTTCAACCTCTCCGCGGAAACCATAACGGCGCCCGAATTGCCCGCGAGCGCGCAAACCCTGCTGGCGCTGAACGGTGCCGATGCAGATGAACTTCCCCCCTTTGCTGTCCGGATTGCCAAGCTATGACCATTCGCCTTTTCGCCGCGGCCCTGCTGGCCGCCACCGCCCTTCCTGCCTCGGCCCTGGCGGGCACGGTCGCCTCGCCCGACGGACGCATCAGCGTGACGGTTGACGCGGACGAGGAAGGCAAGCCGTTCTACGAGGTGATGCGCGACGGAAAGGTTCTGATCGCGCGGTCGCAACTGGGTTTCAACTTCACCGACGAGGACCCGCTACGCCGCAACCTCGCCATTACCGGCGAAACGACCGACAGCGCCGACACGCGCTGGGAACAGCCGTGGGGCGAGCGGCAATTCGTCACCGACCGGCACAACGAACTGGCCGTGACCTTCGCGGAGAAGGACGACACCCCGCGCGGCTTTACCCTGCGCATGCGCGTGTTCGATGACGGCATCGGTTTCCGCTATGAATTCGCGGACCGGGCCGACCATCCGGTGACGAACATCGCCGAGGAACTGACCGAGTTCACCATCGCGCCGGAAGGCACGGCGTGGTGGATCCCGGCGGGCGACTGGAACCGTTACGAATATCTCTATTCGAATACGCCGATCGAGGGCGTGTCGATGGCGCATACGCCGATAACCATGCGGCTTGAGGACGGAACCCATCTGTCGTTCCACGAAGCGGCGCTGGTCGATTATTCGGGCATGTGGCTGCAGCGCCTGCAGGACCGCCGCTTCCGCGCGCATCTGGCGCCGTCCTCGCGCGGGGCGAAGGTGGTGCGCACCGGCGCGTTCCATACGCCGTGGCGCAGCATCCGCATCGCCGACGACGCGGCGGGACTGGTCGAGAACGATCTCGAGCTGAACCTCAACGAACCCAACAAGCTTGGCGATGTATCCTGGTTCGAGCCTGCGAAATATATCGGCATCTGGTGGGGCATGATCTCGAACCGCTGGACATGGGCGCAGGGCGACCGTCACGGCGCGACGACCGAGCGGACCAAGGACTATATCGATTTCGCCGCGAAGAACGGCTTTCGCGGCGTGCTGGTCGAAGGCTGGGATTACGGCTGGGACGGCATCTGGTTCGGTAATGGCCGCGACTTCAGCTTTACCAAGGCCTATCCCGATTTCGATCTGGAAGGCCTTGCCGCCTATGCAAAGGAAAAGGGCGTCCACCTGATCGGCCACCACGAAACCGGCGGCAATATCGCGAATTACGAGGCGCAACTCGCCGACGCGATGGCGCTGTACGGCAGGCTGGGCGTCGATGTCGTCAAGACCGGCTATGTCGCGGACGCGGGCGGCATCATCTCGTGCAATGCCGATATTGCGCTCCCCTGCGAGGGGCAGGTCATGGAATGGCACGACGGCCAGCGGCAGGTGCAGCATCATCTGCGCGTGGTGGAAGAAGCCGCGAAGAACCGCGTCGCGGTCAATCCGCACGAGCCGGTGAAGGATACGGGCCTTCGCCGCACCTATCCCAACTGGGTCGCCCGCGAAGGTGCGCGCGGCATGGAGTATAACGCGTGGGGTCCGTTCAACAACGGACCGGACCACGAACCGACGCTGGTCTATACGCGCATGCTGGCCGGGCCGATGGATTTCACGCCCGGCGTGCTAAGCCTGAAAGGCGACAAGGACGTCCCCCTCGCCTCGACGCTGGCAAAGCAGCTGGGGCTGTATCTGGCGATCTATTCGCCCATCCAGATGGCGGCCGATTTCATCGAGAGCCTGGCCGAGCATCCGCGCGAACTGGAATTCATCAGGGCCGTCCCCGCCGACTGGGCCGAGAGCCACCTGATCGCGGGCGAAGTGGGCGATTACGCCATCTTCGCGCGCAAGGACCGCAACAGTGAAGACTGGTACGTCGGCGGCGTCAACGACGCGACCGCGCGCGAGGTCGCGCTCGACTTCGATTTCCTGACGCCCGGCAAAATGTACAAGGCCACCATCTGGAAGGACGGCGAAGGCGCGACCTATGAAACCGAAGCGCGCCACCGCATCGCCTATGACAACCGCACGGTGAAGGCGGGCGACAGCATGTCGATCTGGCTGGCCCCCGGCGGCGGCGCGGCGATCAGATTGCAGCCGTTGGACTAGCCGCCTGCCGGGCGGGCACAGACCCGCGTGTACATCGCGCGGTGATCCGACCCGTTGTCCGGCAGTACGGCGAACGACCCCACCTCAAGATCGCCCTTCACCATCAGCTGGTCCAGCGGCCAGCCCGCGAACAGATAGCGCGACGGGAAAGTGGCATATGTGCCGCGACCGATCCGCGGATCGCGCCAATCGCCGGTCTCGCGAAAGCGAGTCGTCGTGCGCGACCACGGAACGTCGTTGAAATCCCCCATCACCAGCGCATCGGGCAAACGGTCTGGGGTCTGAACGCCGGCATTGACGATGTTTTCATCGCGCTGCTCGGTGTTCCAGCCGGGGAGCGGCGGTTTCGGGTGCAGGCCGATGAACTCGATCGGCGGTGCGCCGGCCGGTTCCAGCGTCGCATAAAGCGTGGGCGTATCGCGATAGGTATTCTCGACGATATTGGCCTTGGCGACCGGCAGGCGCGTCGCGAACACCAGACCGAAGGCATGCGGCTGAGGATGACGCCGGACAAAGCCATAGGGCGACAGCACCGGTTCGAGCTGGTCGATCCATTCCTTATCGGTTTCCATCAGGAACAGCACGTCGGGATCATATTCGCGGATCTGCCGCGCGATGGCCGCGTAGCCCTTGTTCTTCACCTTCACATTCACCGCCATCGCGGTGAAACATTGCCCGTCCTGCGCCGCATCGGAGCCGCTGGCCAGCCTGACCTGCGCTTCCGCGAAGCCGGAATAGGGCCAGATGCGCCAGACATTGATTGCGATGACCAGCGCCAGCACGCCGACCGTGGGCCAGCGCGTCGGTGCCTTCACCACGACCGCAACGATAAGCAATATCGCCGCGATCCAGCTCATCGGTTCGCGCACCATGTCGATGGTCCTGACGTACCAGGCGTCGCTGGGCAAAAGCGATACGAGCACCGCGATCAGCAGCAATATCGCAACGAAAAGACAGAAAATGCCGAGTTTTTTCATAATGTCCCCCTGTTCATCCAATCATCAGGGGGCGCAAACCGTTCCGAGAAATTGTGTCGGGGTGCCGCTTCGCCCTATTCGATCGGGTAGAGCCAGACGGCGCGCTGCCGGAAATCGGTGACGATGCGGAACTGCCGAAGCAGCCCTACGCCGACATTGGCCGGGACCTGCGCATTATCCGCGACATGCGCCCGGACGTTACGGAAACTTCGTCCCGCGATGGTAAGTTCGGGCACATAGACCACCGTGCGCCCGGCCGCCCCGCCGATGCCGCCTGCGGGTTCTACACCGACGGGCCTAAGATTCAGACGCTCGGCCAGTTCGCGGGACAGCAATAGCCCGGTTCCATTGCCGAGATCGAAGTCGGCATCGGCGGCGACACCGCCGAAGGTCACCGGGATCGTTTCGATGCCATGGGAAGCCGACAATGGCAGCATGACGCCCGCCATCGGCTCGTCACCGGACAGCCACTCGATCCGCCTTCCCTCGATATCGATGGCGAGGCGCCCCGCATCGAACAAATCGCGGCCCACGATGACGGGCACGGGCGCCTTCACGACGCGCGCCTCTATGTCCGACAGATCCATGACCGCTGCTGCGGGGAGCACGACCTGTCGTCCCAGCGCGGTCAGATTGACACCCTCGACGATTTGCGCCTTCACCGTGCCCGCCCCGGTGCCGCGCGCGGTCACTTCCTCGCCCTCCGCAAGCTGCGCCTCACGCGCGAAGCGTGTATCGAGCACCGTCATTTCCGCACCGCTGTCGAGCAGCGCCTCGGCCTTGCGGCCGTTCACTTCGGCATGGATGAAAAGGCGGTCGCCCCGCACGATCAGCTCATCGGCCTGAACCGTAAGGGGAATGGACACCGCAAGAGGGAAGGACAGGGCGGCGGCTATCAGGATGTTTCTCATTCAGCGCCCCTTGTCGATCAAACCGGCGGGCGCTGCAATTGATCGACGGGCGACATAGAACCGTCGGCAAACATCAGATCGGGAAACGAAAAAGGGCGGCATCCGTGCAGATGCCGCCCCTTTCCTCAGGACCCAATCGATCAATAGCGATCGGCGTTCATGACCTTGGTCCACGCATCGACGAAATCCTCGACGAACATGCGCTCCGCATCTGCCGAGGCATAGGCTTCGGCCACCGCGCGCAGTTCCGAATTCGATCCGAAGATCAGGTCCACCGGGGTCGCGGTCCATTTCGCCGCGCCGGTGGCGCGGTCCTTGCCGGCGTAGAGGCCCGCATTCGCGGTCTTTTCCCACACCGTGTCCATGGTGAGCAGGTTGGTGAAAAAGGCATTGTCCAGCACACCGGGCGTCTCGGTCAGCACGCCATTCGCGCTGTTCCCGGTATTTGCGCCCAGAACGCGCATGCCGCCGACCAGAGCGGTCATTTCGGGCACGGTCAGGCCCAGCATGTCCGCCTTGTCCACCATCGCCTCTGCCGGGGGAAGATCGGCATCGGGCGCATAATAATTGCGGAACGCGTCGGCCTTGGGTTCAAGATAGGCGAAGGATGCCACGTCGGTCTGTTCCTGCGTCGCATCGACGCGGCCGGGCGTGAAGGGCACGGTTACATCGTGGCCGGCCTGCCCTGCCGCATATTCCACCGCCGCCGAACCGCCCAGCACGATCAGGTCGGCCATCGACATGCGAATGCCCCGGCCCGCCAGATCGGACTGCACAGCCGAAAGCGCGTCCATCACCTTCGCGATCTCGGCCGGATCGTTGACCGCCCAGTTCTGCTGCGGATCGAGCCGCACCCGGGCACCGTTCGCGCCGCCGCGCATGTCGGTATCGCGATAGGTGGAGGCCGATGCCCATGCCGCGCGCACCAGTTCGGGAACGGAAAGGCCCGATCCCAGCAGCGCCGCCTTCGCGGTGTCGATCTGCGCTGCGCTCGGGGCAGGCAGGCTCGCTTCGGGCAGCGGGTCCTGCCAGGCATAGGTCGCCTTGGGCGCATCGGGACCCAGATAGCGGGCCTGCGGACCAAGATCGCGGTGCGTCAGCTTGAACCAGGCGCGCGCGAAGGCATCCTCGAACTGCTTGGGATCGTCCTGCCAGCGTTCGAGGACCGCGCGGAAACCGGGATCTTCCTTGAGCGCGATGTCGGTGGTGAACATGATCGGCGCATGGAACTTGCCCTCGACATGCGCGTCGGGGACCATGCTGTGCGTCGCCGGATCGGTCGGAATCCACTGCTTCGCACCGGCGGGGCTCTCGGTCAGCTCCCAGTCGAAGTTCAGCAGATTGTCGATATATTGCGTGGTGAACTGCGTCGGCGCGGCAGTCCATGCGCCTTCCAGGCCCGAGGTGATCGTGTCCTCGGAATGACCCTTGCCGCATTTGTTGGCCCAGCCCAAACCTTGCTGCTCCACACCCGCTGCGGTCGGTTCCGCGGCGAGGCACTGGTCCGGCTTGTGCGCGCCATGCGCCTTGCCGAACGTGTGGCCGCCCGCGATCAGCGCCAGCGTCTCCTCGTCATCCATCGCCATATTGCCGAAAGCGGTCCGGATCGCCGCGGCCGCCGAAACCGGATCGTGATTGCCGCCCGGACCTTCGGGATTGACATAGATAAGGCCCATCTGCGTGGCGGCCAGATCGCGCTTCAGCGATCCATCGGGGTTGGTCCGCTCATGCCCCAGCATCTCGGTCTCTGGGCCCCAATACACCATGTCGGGCTGCCAGGCGTCGACGCGTCCGCCCGCGAAACCGACGGTCTGGAACCCCATGTCCTCAAGCGCGACATTGCCGGTCAGCACCATCAGATCGCCCCATGACAGCGCGCGGCCGTATTTCTGCTTGATCGGCCAGACGAGACGGCGCGCCTTGTCGAGGCTGACATTGTCGGGCCAGCTGTTCAGCGGATCGAAGCGCTGTTCGCCGCCGTCGCTGCCGCCGCGCCCGTCGCCGACGCGATAGGTGCCGGCGCTGTGCCATGCCATGCGGATGAAGAACGGGCCGTAATGCCCGTAATCGGCGGGCCACCACGGCTGAGAGGTGGTCAGCGTCTTGCGGATGTCTTCCTTGACGGCCGCAAGGTCGAGCTTGCCGAACTCTTCGGCGTAATCGTAATCGGGACCGTATGGATTGGCCTTGGTCGCCTCATGCTGACGCAGCGCGCTGAGGTCGAGGCGCATCGGCCACCAGTCCTCGTTGGTCATTCCGCCGGGCCTTGTCGGGACGGGGCCCGCCTGCTCGGTCACGGTTTCGTTTTCGACCTGCGCATATGCGGGCAATGAAAGACCCAGAGCACTGGCAAGCAGCACGGTTCGAACGGCAATCTTCACAGCAATGTCTCCCCTGGTTCGATGCGTCGCAGCGCAACGACCATAGTGCTAGACGAAAGACAGTTGATCGTGAAAGCGAAAGAAATTGACGCCTGTCATCGAACCATTCGATTGACCATCCGGCGCATCCGATAATCGGGAAGACGCCCCCGATCGATCCTATGGCTGGACCGATCGGGCGGCAGAATGCCTGTGTGCAGCGAAGCGGCGCCTATTGCGCGGTTTTCGCCGCCTCCTCGCTGATCACGTAGAGATAGTCGACATAGGCCATCGTTGCCTCGTCCAGACCGTTGACCTTGGGATCGCTGCTGTCGATCAGGAACCATTCGTTCGGCGCATGCGCACCGCCGCCACGGCTCAGCCCGAACTGCGATGCGGGAAGGTTGAGCGGCGGCCCGTTGAAGATCACGCCCGGCCAGCTACCCGCATTGCGCGGCCTGATCGAATAGGGAATGCCGTCCTTTTCGAACAGCGCCTTCTGCGCGCGGATCAGCACGCTGTCCTCGTCGGTTTCATTGGGACCATATCCGCCCGAAACGGTGACCTGCACATCGTCGAAACCGCGCTTGGCCAGATGCGCCTTCAGCTTGCTGACCGCTTCGTCCTTGGTCATTGCGGGGACCAGCCGGAATTCCAGCTTGGCCTCTGCGCGGCCGGGCAGCACGGTCTTGCCGCCGGTTCCGGTATAGCCCGCGACAAGGCCCTGAATATTGACGGTCGGCTGCGAATAGAACCTTTCAAGGCTGGTGACATAAGGCTCGTCGTCGATCCAGCGGCCGACGCCCAGCAGGTCCTTCTCCGCCTGCTCGGGGTTCATCTTGGCTCCTTCGGCGATCAGCTGCTTCTGCCGTTCGGTCAAGGGGCGCACATTCTCGAACCATCCGTCGATCGCGGGCGTATGGCCGTCATCGGCGACCAGCGTGTCCAGCGCCTTGACCAGCCGCCATGCTGGGTTTTCGATCCGGGCGTGGTTCGATGAATGGATGTCCGTTTTGGGATATTTGTCGGATGTTTCCCCGCCGACGACCAGCTGGAATTCCACCGCGCCCTTGGCGCCCAGCGTGATATTCGCGCTGCCGTCCTCGCTCTGCGCGGCGGAAGGGATGAAGACGCCGATACTGCGCGAAAGCGCCTCACGCACTTCGGGAACGGCCACGACCTGATCGAAATGAGTGGAGGCGACCTCCTCCTCGCCCTCCGCCACAAGGACGAGATTGACGGGCAGTTTCTTGCCGCTGGCCTGGATCGCCTTTATCGCGGCGAGGAAGGCCATTTCCGGCCCCTTCTGGTTGACCGCGCCGCGTCCGACCATCGTCAGCCCCTCGCCTTCCCGCTCGACAAGTTTTCCTTCGAGGGGCGGGTTGTCCCATTCGGCGGGATCGAACTGCTTGACGTCATACATGAAATAGAGGCCGAGCGTCGTGTCGGCGCCTGCGTCCAACGTCGCGAACACTGCCGGGACGCCGTCGGTGGGGATGATCTTCGCCTGCTGGAAACCTGCGTCCAGCGCCAGCTGTTTCATATATTCGGCGCCCTGCGGCGTATTGCGCTTTTCCGCCGCGATGGTCGGGAGGGCAATCCAGTTCCTCAGAGCCTCGATCGTGTTGTCGTGCTGCGCCTCGACCACGCCGGCGATCTTCTCGCGATCGGGCGTTTCCGCGTTGGCTGGCATGGCGGCGGACACGAGAAGCGCGGCTGCCACGAAACGAGAAATGCGACCTGTCATAAAATTCGTCCCCCCATTGTCGGTTGTTACAAGGCTAACAGGCGGTCCGCGTGACGCAACGGGTTTCGAACATGCAAAAGCACGGTTCGACGGATGTCATGACGAGGTCGCTCTTGGGCAGAAGATGACTTAGGGATAACCAATCGGCAAGATTGGCGATCCAGCTCGCTACAGGGGCGCGTCCAGCGCCTCGCGCAAGGTCGAAAGGCATCTGGGATCGATTGCCCTGCCCGCCTCCTTTTCCATGATCGCAAAAGCCTCATCCACGGAGAGAGCCGAGCGGTAGGGGCGGTCCGCCGTAAGGGCGTCGAAAAAATCGCAGACAGTGATGATCCGCGCTTCCAGCGCAAGCTGGCTTTCGTCGAGACCTAGGGGATAGCCTTTCCCGTCGAGACGCTCATGATGCGAGGCGGCGATGTGCGCCATGTCCCGCATGGGCGCGATCCGGCCCAATATCTCGGCCGTGCGCAGGGCGTGACTGCGCATTGCGTTCCATTCGTCGTCCTCAAGCTTGCCCGGCTTTTCGAGTATCTGGCTGCTGACGCCCAGCTTGCCCACGTCGTGCAGCATGGCTGCCCTGCGCAACGAGCGCAATTGCGCTTCGTCCAGCCCAAGCGCCTCGCCGACCAGCATGGCGTATTCGCCGACCCGCTGGCTGTGACCCGATGTGAACGGGCTTTTCGCGTCGATCACCCGCCCAAAGGCGGCGGTGATGTCGTCAAGGAATTTTTCATCGACGGGAATGCCCATTTCTTCGGGCAGCAGCGTGACCACATGCATAGCGAGGTCGGGATCCGCAAGCATGCTCCAGAAACGCTCGTCCTTGCTCAATGCAGAGAAAGCCTCGCACATTCGGGGATCCAGCCAGCTTCCGGACAATCGTTCGACTTCGGCCTGTGCAGCCTGCGGTCCTGCATTGGTGAAGAAAACATCCGCAACCTGTGACAGCAGCGCGATGCGGGATGCGAGCGGGATGTCGCCGGCCTTGAGGCCGGCTGGCCGACCGCCGCCGTCCCAATGCTCGTCCAGCGAATAGATCGCCTGCGCGACCTCCTCGGGGAAACGCAGCAACCGCGCAATCTCGGCACCGCGAGTGCAGCGCGCCTCGATCATGTCATCGACGATTTGCGGTCCGTTCCGCAGGATGTTCACGATCGCGGTGCCGCGCCGCAACAGCGATTCCCCGCGCCCGGTCTTGGCAAAGACAAATCGCAGCGCAGGGCCGATGCCGTCGCCGATCAGCTTGAAATCATGTTTGAAGCTGCGATCGTCGGTCAGATAGACCTCTGCCACGCGGGCCGCGTTGCTGCTACACCCCAGATCCTTCAGCATGGCCGCGTAATAGATATTGCGCAGGTCATCCCGGCTTGCACCGAGCCGCTCGCCAAGCTGCATGGCGATCCAGCAAGCCCTAAGGCTGTGCCCTTCCGGTTGCCCCTCGGTAAGATCGAGCGCGAATGAAAACGCGCCCATCAGTTCCGGAAGCGAGCTTTGCACCTCGCTGCCATCGAGTTTAGCCAGATCCTGAATGTCAGCCATGGCAAGCGCGTCCCGAGTTGAAATCGGCTCGGAGCGTAGACGTCACAGGTAAACCGGCGCTTAAGGTCGGTTTCCTTCAGCTTGACGCGGATCTGTGAGGCTTCGCTGGGCGCGAAGGCATCAAAGATTTTTCAGCGCCGTGTCCAAATCGGCAATAATGTCGTCGATGTGCTCGATCCCCACGGAGATCCGCACGACATCGGGGCCTGCGCCCGCTGCGATCAGCTCTTCGCCTTCCAACTGGCTGTGCGTGGTCGAGGCCGGGTGGATGATCAGGGAGCGCGTATCGCCGATATTGGCCAGATGGCTGAACAGCTTGACGCTGGAAACCAGCTTCACGCCCGCCTCGAAACCGCCCTTGACGCCGAAGGTGAAAACCGCGCCGCCCCGGCCACCAAGATATTTGTCGGCCAGCGGCTTGTACGGATTGCCATCAAGCCCGGCATAGGAGACCCATTCGATCTTCTCGTGCTGCTCCAGCCATTTCGCGACGGCCAGCGCATTGTCGCAATGCCGCTCCATGCGCAGCGCCAGCGTCTCCATCCCCGTAAGCGCAAGCCATGCGTTCTGCGGCGCCATCGCGGGGCCGAGGTCGCGCAGCCCCAGCACCCGGCAGGCGATGATGAACGCGATCGGCCCGATCGGCTCAAGCGCATCGGCCAGCACCGCGCCGTGATAGGATCCGTTCGGCTGGGTCAGGCTGGCGAACTTGTCCCCGTGCGCCTTCCAGTCGAACTTACCGGAATCAACGATAAGGCCGCCCACGGCATTGCCATGCCCGTTGAGGAACTTGGTGGTCGAGTGCGTGACGATATCCGCGCCATGCTCGAAAGGACGGCACAGCATGGGCGTTGCCATCGTGTTGTCGACGATCAGGGGAACGCCGCCTTTATGGGCGATGTCGGCGATGGCCGCGATATCGGTGACCACGCCGCCGGGATTGGCAAGGCTTTCGACAAAGACGCAGCGCGTGTCGGCGTCGATTGCCGCGCGAATATTCTCAGGATCGTCGGCGTCGACGAAGCGGGTTTCCCAGCCGAACTTGCGGAACGCCTCACCCATCTGGTTGAGCGAGCCCCCGTACAGCTTGCGCGCGGCGACGATATTGCAGCCCGGTGCCATCAGCGTGAAGAACGCGATAAGCTGCGCCGCATGGCCGCTTGCCACGCCAAGCGCGCCGACCCCGCCTTCGAGCGCCGCGATCTTCTTTTCCAGAACGTCGTTGGTCGGGTTCATGATCCGCGAATAGATATTGCCGAACTGCTTGAGGGCGAACAGATCCGCGGCATGTTCGGTGCTGTCGAACACATAGCTGGCCGTCTGGTAGATGGGCGTGATCCGTGCGTTAGTCGCCGGATCGGGTTCGCATCCGGCGTGCACCGTCATCGTTTCCAGATTATGCTCGGTCATCAGAAATCCCGTCCCTTATGTCTTGAAGTCCGACAGCGATTAACACGCCATATCGACGACTTCCATCTCGCGCGCGATCCGGCGCTTGCGTATCGCGCGCGGCCGCGCCAATCGGCCTCTATGCGCATCGCCCTGTTCGAACCCGAAATTGCCGGAAACGTCGGCGCCGTCCTCAGGCTCGGCGCCTGTTTCGGGGCGACGATACATCTGATCGAGCCGATGGGATTCGAATGGGACGACCGGCGCGTCAGGCGGACCGCCATGGATTACATCGATCACGTCGATATCGTGCGCCATTCCGGATTCAATGCCTTTATCGCGGAAGCGCGCCCGGAAAGGCTGGTGCTGTTCACGACGAAAGCCAGTCAATCGGCCTATGAGTTCCAGTTTCAAACCGGCGACACACTGCTTTTCGGAAAGGAAAGCGCAGGCGTTCCGCAGCATGTTGCAGAGGCCTGCCAGGAACGGGTCAGAATACCGATGCGAGCAGAAGTTCGTTCGATGAACCTTGCGACCTCTGCGGCGCTCGCCCTTGGAGAGGCGCTTCGCCAGACCGGCGGGTTGCCCGCTTAGGTTTATTACCCTGAACGAAAAGATTTTCCGTCATGACACGGGTCCGCTAGGCA
Organism: Croceicoccus sp.; assembly: GCF_983967925.1. Lineage (NCBI taxonomy): Bacteria > Pseudomonadati > Pseudomonadota > Alphaproteobacteria > Sphingomonadales > Erythrobacteraceae > Croceicoccus > Croceicoccus sp. The sequence continues at coordinate 85,566 of NZ_CFETID010000015.1, forward strand.
AAAAGCAACCTGTGCGAAACGGTAGCGGAGGGGGACACGAACCCCCGACACGCAGTTCAGGCGAAGGCCGAGATCCGGTCGATCACCCAGAACATGCTGATCGTCCCGATGGCATAAGGCGCCAGCTTGCGCGTAGCCATCGGCCAATCGGACTGCAGCGCCAGCAGGCGCATGACAATCAGCACCACGCCCACGAATGCCAGCTGCCCCAATTCCACCCCGATGTTGAAGCTGGCAAGTGCGAGCGGAATGGCACTTTGTGGCAGACCGAGTTCCGACAATGCACCCGCGAAGCCAAAGCCATGCAGCAGCCCGAAGATAAGTGCGACCAGCCAGGGTTTGCGACTGGTCAACGTCTCCTTGCCGTCCAATGTGCGCAAAATCTCGACCGCGAGGAAAACGATGCTGAGCGCGATAGTCGCCTCCACCGGCGGTCCCGGCACATCGACATAGCCCAGCACCGCAAGGCTGAGCGTGACGCTGTGTGCGACGGTGAAGGCCGTGATCATCTTTACGATCCGCACGGCGCCGCGCGTGATGATGACGAGCGCCAGCACGAAAAGCAGATGATCGAAGCCTAGCAATATATGCTCGACCCCCAGCACGATATAGCTGCGCGCCACCGTCCAGAACGACGGTTCGGTCTCGATCGTAACCGCCGCATTGGTCGGCTGCAGGAGATAGCTGTGGCGACGACCGTCCAGCAGATCGATCTCTGCCAAAGCATCAACGGTGGAGCGCTCCAACCCGTTGATCCGCAGTTCTGTGCCGCCCAGTGATCGGGTGCCGGCAAGGCGATAATGGAATACGACGAAACCATCGACCAGCGCCCCGTCTTCGGTTTCTTCCAACTCGAACGAGGAATCGAAACGTGGCGTGATGTCCAGCACAGTGTCGTCGGTGCGCGGCACCTTCCAGAGAACGTCATAACGGTCCGGCGCGATTTCTCGCACTTGCAGGAAGGCAGTGCGGATTTCATGTGCCTCTGCGCCTGCAACGCGGAACGTAAACATCATCAGCGCCAGCACTAGGGCGCGCCACAGCATCGTTGGCATATGCTGTCTATTGGCCTGCATCGTCATCGGCCAGCCATCGCCGTGCGAAGCTCTTCGGGAACGTCCTTGGCGGTGACGCGAACTTTGTAGTTTGCGAGCAGGCTCTGGAAGGTCGCATCCTCGGCATTCAATTGCGCCTGATATTCATATTCCCGCTGCACCAAGGACTTCACGGCAGCGAAATCCGGCATATGGGCAGCGTCGCGCTTGTCGATGCGGATAAGATGGAGCCCGTATCCGGACTCGACCGGCCCCGCCTATTCGCCAAGTGGCAAGGCAGCCAATTGGACTGGAAAGCCATCGCCAAAGGCATTGGCCAGATCGATAGAGGTCGTCTCCGGCCAGACATTCGGCACTCCCAACCGGGCCTCGCTGGTCGCAGGGACAGAGCCACCGCCGCGCAAGGAAGCCAGTGTTGCAGCAGCCTGCCGGCGCTCGGTCGGAAGAAACAACACCTGCTGGAACGCATAGGATTGGGGCACTCGGAAAAGCTCTGGATGATCACGCAGGAAAGCGCGCAAATCATCGTCGGTGGCCGGCTTCATCAGCCTGCCAAGATCGCCCGCCACCGCTTCCATCTTCTGCGCAAGCCGGCGCTTGATGATCTCGTCATTCTTGTCGAGATTCAGGCGCAGCCCTTCGCGATAGAACACTTCCTTGCGGACATGGCGGTCGATGATCGCCTGCACGTCCTGCGGGGACGGTTCGCGTTTCCACTGCGCCTCCCACAAGGTCTTCAAATGATCGAACTCCCGCTGGTCGATCACGATTTCGTCCATCGGCGGCTGTGGCGGGTGAAGCCAATACCAGCCGCCAAAGATCAGGGTGCCCAGCGCGATGAAATGAACCAACGGCTCCCGAGCCAGTCTGAGCATCATGAGGATCAGCTCGGTTCGTGCCAGATCGGCGAGCCCCACGCGCGCTCGACAATCTGGCGCTTGACGTCGGGAGCAAACTTCACGCCCTTGCGCAGCTCGTCGTAAAGCGGCCAGCGCGCGGTCGGCAGTTGCAACACGCGGATGTAGTAATAGGCCTGCCGGTTCGGATCGTAGTCGGGATCGGTCCACAGGCCCATCAACTCGGCACTACCCTTGGTGGTATTGAACCTGCCGGTCTTCACGTCGATGGGCGCATTGATCGGCTGTACCGTCCCGTCGGAGCGCAGGCGATTGCCCGATGCCACGGCATTATAGACCTTGTCCTTGATATCGCCGTTTTCATACCAGCCCTTCACGATCTGGATGCGATCGAGATTGGGGCCGATCGGGTCCTTCACCGCCCAGACCAGCAATTGCGGGGCGCCGCTGCCGGTATAGTTGCCACCCATCGGAACGCCCTTGGCTTAGCCGTCCCGGACCATAGCCGCATAGGAGGGATAGCTCGACGCAAACCCCTGCCCGGCGAAAGCCCGCACCTTCATTCGTGGCCCGCTGGTTGCGAAGGTTTCCTTGGCGGCCATGCTATCCCAGATCGCACCGCGGGTATTGGACGTCGCCCACACGCCCGTAATGGCACCGGGGTTGAGATCGGACACCTTCATTTCACCTTCAAGGATGGCAGTTGCCCGGATCTCTGCCGTCTGATCGGCAAGGCCGTGACTACCCACGTCCCAGTTGTCCTCGGCCACATTGCTGGGCGCGCCATTATGGCTGTCGGTGCCGCCGACAAAGCCGTATTTAAACGGGTTTACGCCAAGATCGGACCGATATTTCAGACCGCGACCAAGCCCCCAGCGCACGAAATTTCGCTTCATGAAGGTGCGGTCGTTATAGTCCTGCAGGGACCGCGCATTTTCAAAATCGGCAAACTCCTCATTCGGCCAGAAATCGGGCACCACTTCGGAATTGCCCTTGATCTGCATCATCTCGATCAGTGGCTCCATGCTGGCGCGCGTAGCCGCATATTCGCGCGTGATCGGCTTGCCGCTCAACGTGGTCTCGGTGAAGAGCAGCCCTTTGCTCTCGTTCGAATTGTGGGGCATCGCGAACACTTTGACGCCTTTGTCGCGCTGAGCCTTCATCCATGCCCAAAGCTCTTCAGGGTCGGCCCCCTCGTTTGACGAGAAAGGCACGTTGGGAACGTTGGTGTCGCGGAACAGAATGTTGCGATGCAGGTTCAAGCCGCCCGGCGCCGAAGTCCATTCATACGCGTGGATGGTCGTGAACTTGCCGGGGATATAGTGCTTCTCGGTCGCCTCGAAGTTCCTTCGCCAGGTCGTCTCGATCGCGCTGGTGCCCTGAAAGAACGAGGGACGCGGATCGCCCCCGCCCGCCAGCGGTTCCAGCACATATTTGGCGTAAAGCCCCAGAGCCGTCTCGAGGTCCTTCGCCTCACGGAATGACTTGGCGACCGGGTCGTCATAACCGGGCGCACCGGGATTCATCAGGCTATATGCCTCTCCCATGAATTCGGAGTGGTCGGTGACCGCCACGAAGTCGAGCGGGCGCTTGATCCTGTGCATCGATCCATTGACCATGATCTCTTCACCCTTGGCGAAGCGATAAGCGTCGTCGGGCGTCAGCCGGTTGCCGGCGACGAACGCATCCATCGAGACCCCTGTGTGAACATGGGTCTCACCAAAGAATGCATCTTTCAGCGGGTTCTGGCTGACACCGCTCTCGTCAGCCATCACGGCGGCAGTCTGGGCGCTGGCCGTTTCGCTTTCATAGGAACAGCCAGCCTGGGCCAGTGCAAGCACCGCAATGCTCGCGGAACAAAGGATCTTCATCGTCCTGTCTCCCCGCTCAGCAAATGCAACCCCTTGCGGCCGGGACGGGCGTTTCAGCCAGCGGGCCGTAAGAAGCCAAATGATAGGGGCGATGCAAGGCTAGGCCATCGGGAATTAGCCTAAGGACGAAATGGACCGGCCTCCCACGGGAATCGGAAGCCCAACCTTCAGCAAGATTTTCGAGAAGAATGGTAGCGGAGGAGGGACTCGAACCCCCGACACGCGGATTATGATTCCGCTGC
>NZ_CFETID010000016.1:0-89005 GCF_983967925.1 Croceicoccus sp.
TTGGTCGTGCGCACGATGCCGACATAGTTCCACATGAAGCGGCGGATCTCGGTCCAGTTCTGCTTGATGACGACTTCCTCGTCCGCCTCGGTCACGCGGCTGGCGTCCCAGTCGCGGATGGGGGGCGGGCTGTCGAGATCGTCCCAGCAGGCCAATATGTCGCGCGCCGCCGCGTCGCCGAACACGAAGCATTCGAGCAGCGAATTGGACGCCAGCCGGTTCGCGCCGTGCAGCCCGCTTTCGGTGCATTCGCCCGCCGCCCACAGGCCGGGCAGATCGGTGCGCGCGTCGAGGCCGATCAGCACGCCGCCGCAGGTATAATGCTGCGCGGGCACGACCGGGATCGGCCCCGTGGTCATGTCGATGCCGAGCCCCAGCAGCTTTTCATGGATCGTCGGGAAATGCGTCTTCACGAATTCGGGCGGCATGTGGCTGATGTCGAGGTGGACATAGTCGAGCCCGAAGCGCTTGATCTCGCTGTCGATGGCGCGGGCGACGATGTCGCGCGGGGCCAGTTCCATGCGTTCGGGATCGTATGCTTCCATGAAGCGCTGGCCGCTGCGCGGATTGATCAGCCGCCCGCCTTCGCCGCGCACCGCCTCGGTAATGAGGAAGTTCTTGACGTCCAGATTGTAGAGGCAGGTCGGGTGGAACTGCATCATCTCCATGTTGGAGACGCGCGCGCCGGCGCGCCATGCCATGGCGATGCCGTCGCCGGTCGCGCCGCGCGGGGCGGTGCTGAACTGATAGACGCGGCCCGCGCCGCCCGATGCCATGACGGTGGCGGGGGCGACATGGGTTTCGACCTCGCCCGTGTCCTGGTTCAGCGCATAGACGCCCCAGACGCGGCCCGATCCCGAGTATTTCTCCTCGTGCCGCCCGGTGATGAGGTCGATGCAGGCCCGGCCCGGCAGCAGGGTGATGTTGGGATTTTCTTCCGCCGCCTTGAGCAATGCGGCCTGCACCGCCCAGCCGGTCGCGTCGTTGACGTGGACGATGCGGCGATGCGAATGGCCGCCTTCGCGCGTCAGGTGAATTTCACCCTCCTCGCGGTTGAAGGGGACGCCCATCCCGATCAGCCGCTCGATCGATTCGGGGGCGCGTTCGATCACGAATTCCACCGTCTCGCGCCGGTTGAGGCCTGCGCCTGCGATCATCGTGTCGCGGATGTGATCCTGAAACGTGTCGCCCGCGTCCAGCACCGCCGCGATGCCGCCCTGCGCCCATGCGGTCGATCCCGATTCCAGCGTGCCCTTGGCCAGCACCAGCACGCGCAGCCGTTCGGCCAGCACCAGCGCCGCCGAAAGGCCCGCCGCGCCCGACCCGATGATGATCACGTCATGCCCCGACGGGCCGCGTGCGGGCGAGCTTGCGGCGTTGGATGGCGTCTGCTGGGTCGTCATGGCTGGTCGGGGATCCTCTTCGGTGAAAGCGGTCCTTCACGCCGCCCATGCAGCCGCCGCCCATGCAGCAGCTGCCTTGCCATCGCCGTGCCCGATCAGGCAAGTGTTTCGCGCGGCGAGACGTGCCCGGTGCCTGCCGTCCTAGCCCAAATGATAGACGCGCCCCGGCTGGACTGGCATCGCGGCTGTGCTAACCCCACATGCACACGGCAACCGCCCGCCGCCTGAAGGGCCGGGTGCCGCCATTCACCGGCCGACTATCCCGGCCAACGCCTAAGAGGATGCATCATGAACGACGTCTATCTCGTCTCCGCCGCGCGTACCGCGATCGGAACCTTCGGTGGAGCGCTGAGCAACGAAAAGCCGGGCGAGCTGTGTTCGCAGACGATCAAGGCCGCGCTTGAGCGTGCCGGGGTTTCGCCCGAGCTGGTCGAGCACACCATCATCGGTTCGGTCATCCCGTGCGAGCCGCGCGATGCCTATGTCGCGCGCATCGCGGCGGTCGAGGCTGGCGTTCCCCATGCCGCGCCCGCACTGACGCTCAACCGCCTGTGCGGTTCGGGCATGCAGGCGATCGTGTCGGCGGCGCAGCACATCATGCTGGGCGATCACCAGATCTGCATCGGCGGCGGGGCCGAGATCATGAGCCGCGCGCCCTATTACGTGCCGGGCGTCCGTTTTGGCCTGAAGATGGGCGACGGCAAGCTGGAAGACGGCATGCTGGGCGCACTGCACGATCCGTTCCACCGCTATCACATGGGCATCACGGCCGAGAACGTGGCCGAGAAATACGAGATCACGCGCGAGCAGCAGGACGCATTCGCGGCGGAAAGCCAGCGCCGTGCCGCCGCCGCGATCGAGGCGGGCTATTTCAAGGACGAGATCGTGCCGATCGAGGTCATGGTAAAGCGCAAGCCCGTCCAGTTCGACACCGACGAGCATGTGAAGGCCGCCACCACCGCCGAGACGCTGGCGGGCCTGCGCCCCGCGTTCAAGAAGGACGGCGGCACCGTCACCGCGGGCAATGCCAGCGGCATCAACGACGGCGCGGCGGCGACGATCCTCGCCAGCGAGGCGGCGGTGAAGGAACACGGACTGAAGCCGCTGGCGCGTCTGGTGTCATATGGCCATGCGGGCGTCGATCCGGCCTATATGGGCATCGGCCCCGTGCCCGCTTCGCAGAACGCGCTGAAGAAGGCGGGCATCTCGAAGGACGATCTGGACGTCATCGAATCGAACGAGGCTTTCGCCGCGCAGGCCTGCGCCGTGTCGAAGCAGCTGGACCTCGACCCCGCGAAGGTCAACCCGAACGGTTCGGGCATTTCGCTGGGCCATCCCATCGGCGCGACCGGCGCGATCCTCATCACCAAGCTGGCGTACGAGCTGAAGCGCACCGGCGGCAAATACGGCCTTGCCACCATGTGCATCGGCGGCGGGCAGGGCATCGCGACGGTGTGGGAAGCGCTGTAAGCCGCACGCGGCTTAACGGCTGACGGCAACGGCTGACGAAAGGGGGCGGCCCTGCGCATCGGCGCGGGGCCGCCCTTTCCCTTTCGGTCACCCGCCTGTTCAGGAACCGCAGGGTGCGTTCGCCTGTTAATCCGGAAACACCCCACCAGCAGGAGCCCCACCCATGGCCGACAAGATATTCGATCGCCTGATCGAGGACCACGACAAGCACCGCGAACTGCTCAAGCAGATGGCGAAGACCGAAGGCGACAGCGCGGAGCGGCGCGAGCTGCTGGAGCGCTTTACCAAGGAAGTGAAGAGCCATGCGGCGGCCGAGGAAATGGCGCTCTATTCCACGATGCTGCGCAAGCCGCCGACCAATGACGAGACCCGCCATTCGGTCGCCGAGCATCACGAGATCGAGGAAATGCTGAACGATCTGGCCGCGACCGACATGTCGAGCAGCGCGTGGAAGGCGAAGTTCGACAAGCTGGAACACCGCTATAACCACCACATCGACGAGGAAGAGGAAGACAACTTCCCCGATTACGAGCAATATCTCACCGACGAGGACAAGCAGCACATGCGCAAGGTGTTCGACGAGCGCAAGGCCGAGGAATGCGAGGAAGCCGAGGTGACGCCTGTCGCCATGGAGGACGCAAAGGAGTAGGCCGTCAAATACCCGCACGACCGCCGGAGGTGGGATTGACGACGAGCAATGACGAAGAACGGCCCGACAGGCTCCCCTTGCGTGACGGCGAGGCGGAGCCCGGGTCGTTATGGCCGCCCGAGGACGAGCCCGGCCCCGACGATACCGAGAGCGAAGAACGCGGCATCTGGCGATACGAGCATTGCACGCGGGCGCGGCTGGTCATCGACGCCGCCGATTATTTCCTGCTGATCCAGGAAGCGATGATGAAGGCGCGCCGCCGGATCATGCTGATCGGGTGGGATTTCGACACGCGCATTGCGCTGGGCCGCGGACGGGGCTGGCTGAACATCTTCAAGCGGCACCACCCGCCGCGGCGGCTGGGCGCATTCATCGTCTGGCTGACCAAGCGCAATCCCGATCTGAAGATCCGCGTGCTCAAGTGGAATTTCGCCGCGATCAAGATGTTCTTCCGCGGCTCGATGATCCTGGACATGTGGCGCTGGTTCAAGAACAGGCGGATCACGTTCAAGTTCGATGCGGCGCATCCGATGGGGTGCAGCCATCACCAGAAGATCGTCGTCATCGACGACCGTTTCGCGGTGTGCGGCGGGATCGACATGACCGCCGACCGCTGGGACACGTCGGAGCACAGCGAAACCGATCGCCTGCGCCGCGCGCCGGGCGGGCGGCGGTATATGCCGTGGCACGACCTGACCATGCTGGTCGAGGGCGAGGTCGCGGGCGCGCTGGACGAGCTGGGCCGCAATCGCTGGCGCATCGCGGGGGGCGAGGACATCGGCGCGTTGCCGCATCAGCCCGACAGCCCATGGCCCGAGGGGCTGGAGCCGCAGTTCACCGATATCGAGATCGGCATCGCGCGCACCCGCGCGGAGTGGAAGGACAACGACGGCATTTTCGAGATCGAGACGCTGTTCCTCGACATGATCCGCAAGGCGAAGCGTTTCATCTATGCCGAGAACCAGTATTTCGCATCGCGCAAGATCGCCGAGGTCATCGCCGAGCGCATGGCCGAGCCCGACCCGCCCGAGATCGTGCTGCTCAACCCTTTGTTCGCCGATGGCTGGCTGGAACAGGAAGCGATGGACACCGCCCGCGCACGGCTGGTGGAGACGATCGCGCGGGTCGATCACAAGAAGCGGTTTCGCATCTACAACCCGCTGACCGAAGGCGGCAGCCCGATCTATGTCCATGCCAAGCTGACCATCGTCGACGACATGATGCTGAAGGTCGGGTCGGCGAACATGAACAATCGCTCGCTGGGGTTGGATAGCGAATGCGATCTGTTCATCGATGCAAACCGCCCCGCCAATGCGGGCTGCGACGTGCAGATCAGGCAGATCCGTCATTCGCTGCTGGCCGAGCATATCGGCGTCGAGCCCGAGGAGATCGAGGGCTTGCTGGAGCGTTACGGGTCGATGCACGAGATGATCGCGCAGCATCCGCAGCCCCGCCGCAGGCTGCAGGTGCTGCCCCCGCGCGAGATGAACGATCTGGAAAAGCGCATGGCGGACGAGGAATGGCTGGACCCCGAGGATCCGGGCGATTTCTTCGAACCCATCGTGGGATCGAAAAGCAAACGCGCCGCCCTGTTCCGCAAGCTGCGCGCACCGGGCTGAAGGATAGGCGGATAGGAAAAGGGGCGGGAAAGCATGTGCCTTCCCGCCCCTTTTTCGTCGTGTGGTCCGGCCTTAGCGGGCCTTTACCGCGCTCTTGTGCGCGCCCACGCCATTCGCGCCCTTGGGGCGGAAGCGGCGCTTGCGGCCCATGTCGTCGCGCGGAAGGCCGTCGCCGCGGTTTTCCGCCGACTTGCGCTGCTGGCGTTCCTCGAACTGCTTCGATCCGCCGCCGCCGCCGCCGCTGCGTCCGCGTCCGCCGCCGCCGCCGCCGCGTGCGCCGCCGCGTCCGCGACCGCCTTTCGCGTTGGGATCACGCTCGGCCCCGGCGGGGGCGCGGGTCGGCTTGGGCAGTTTGGCTGCGTTGGCGACGAAGTTTTCCGGGATCGGCAGGATCGCGGGCTTGTTCTTCGTCAGACGCTCGATGTCGCGCATATAGGGCTTTTCATCGGGCGCGACGAAGCTGATCGCCATGCCGTCCGCGCCGGCACGCGCGGTGCGGCCGATGCGGTGGACATATTGTTCGGGCACGTTCGGAATCTCGAAGTTGAAGACGTGCGAAACGCCCGAAACGTCGATGCCGCGCGCCGCGATGTCGGTGGCGACCAGCACCGGCACCTTGCCGTCGCGAAAGCCGTCGAGTGCGCGGGTGCGCTGTGCCTGCGTCTTGTTGCCGTGGATCGCGGCGGCATTGATGCCCGCCGCGGCCAGATGGCGAACGACGCGGTCGGCGCCGTGCTTGGTGCGCGTGAAGACGAGGGTGCGGTCGATCTCGCCGCTCTCGATGCCTTTCAGCAGCGACAGGGTGAGCAGCGCCTGCTTTTCGCTCTGGTCGATATGGATTGCGAATTGCTCGACCCGCTCGGCGGTGGTCGACTGCGGCGCGACCTCGACCTTCACCGGGTTCTTGATGAAACGCTTGCCGAGGCTGGCGATCGCATCGGGCATGGTGGCCGAGAAGAACAGGCTCTGCCGGTCCTGCGGAAGCAGGGCGGCAACGCGGGTCAGCGGCTTGATGAAGCCGAGGTCCATCATCTGGTCGGCTTCGTCGAGCACGAAGATCTCGACATCGCGCAGGGTCAGCGCGCGCTGGTCGATCAGGTCGAGCAGGCGGCCGGGCGTGGCGACGAGGATGTCTGTGCCCGCGACCAGCTTCTTCGCCTGCTTGCCGGCGGGAACGCCGCCGAAGATGCACTGCACCTGCAGCCGCGTGTTCTTGGCGTAAAAGCGCATGTTGTCGGCGATCTGCGCCGCCAGTTCGCGCGTCGGCGACAGCACCAGCATCCGGCACGAGGCCGCCTGCGGGCGCTTGTCGTTTTCGACGAGCCGATGGATCGAGGGGAGCGCGAAGGCCGCGGTCTTGCCGGTGCCTGTCTGGGCGATGCCCAGCAGGTCGCGCCCTTCCATCAAGGCGGGGATCGCCTGCCGCTGGATCGGGGTCGGCTCGTCATAACCCTTGGAGGTCAGAGCGCGGGTAATGGGCTCGGCGAGGCCGAGATCCGAAAAATAGGACAAATATATATACTCACATGGGCACGGATCCGCCTTTTGCGGACGTGCGGGGCCTTACGGCGACCCTTAGCGTGATCGGGAAGCTGCGGTGTGCACCCAAGGGTAAACCCAAGGTTCGCATGCGGGGCCAGATATCGCCATTTCGGACGGCGCGGCTCACGCGGGCATACGAAGGTGCCGGATCATCCGACACTGTCACGAGGCGCTAGATAGGGATCATTTGCGTATCGCGCAACTAAATTCGCAGGCGCAGCAATTTGCCGTGCGAAATCAGGCCGGTTAAATCGGCTGTGGGTTGTGCGGCACCAGTATCAGCGTGCCGTCCTCGACCCGCCAGCCCTGCAGGCGCGACAGGAAGTTCATGCCCAGCACGTTGATGCCGTTGAGCCCTGGTGCGATCACCACGTCGAGGTCGCGGGCGAGGATATTGCCAGCGCGCAGTTCCTGCATGGTGGCGATGCGGCCCGGCGAGGCGCCGTTCGCGGTCTGCAAAGCGATTGTGCCGCGCATCGGGTTCGCCTCTACCCGCCCGCGCTGGGCGGTGTCGGGCGAGATCGCGGTGAGCGAGGCACCGGTGTCGATCAGGAAGCGTTCGGGATGGCCGTTGACCGTGCCCTCCAGCCAGTAATGACCGTCGCGCGACAGGGGAATCTGCGTCTCGCCCCCTTCGACCACCTGTTCGGGCATGCCCAGTTCGGCGACCGACAGGCTGCGCGCGAAATCGCTGCCGCCCGACAGGCGCGCGACGTCGATGATGGTCAGCACCAGCACCACGGCCAGGCCGAAACTGCCCAGCCCGCGCATCAGCGATCCGATCCGCGGCATGGTGCGGATGATCGCGCCGCCGACGATCGAGATGCCGAGTGCGACGACCGCCGCCATCAGCAGCGGGTTGCTGGCGAAAAGCTCTCCATAGGGAAGCTGGGAAAGGCGTTCGAAGTCCATGTGTCGCCTTATTAGCACGGGCAGGCTGTCGCCCGCATGACCGGCTTTGGTGAAATGGGGCGCGCTACATGCGCGCTTTCCCCACTTCCTCTACGAGTATGGCGCGGGTGCGTTCCGCGCCGGGAAAGCCTTCCGCGATCCAGCGCCCTTCGATGGCGTGGAGCGTGCGGGCGATCAGGGGGCCTTGCCCGATGCCGGCCTTGAGGATGTCTCCGCCCGATACGGGCAGGCGGGGCACGGTCCACCCGGCGATCGGCGCGATGCTTTCGCCCAATAGCAGCAGCCGGTCCTGCGCCGTTTCCATGCCGAGGCGGTAGGCGAGCGAGCGCGGATCTTCGCTGTCATGCGCCTGCCGGTCGGCGGCGAGCGCGATGCGCTTTTTCTGAGCATTCGACAACCGCAGGCGCGAGGCGACCTGCCGGGCCTGCTCGGCATCGGGCGGCAATAATGCGGCCAGACGGCGGATCGGGTCTGGGGCGATCTGCTCGCGTTGTTCGGCGTGCTGAAGCGCGGCGAGGGACGCGATGCCTTCGTCGTCCACTTCGGGAAGGATGACGGGCAGCACGCCCAGTTGCGCCATGCGCTCGATGCTGGCGGCGGGGTCGGGCAGGGCGAGGATCGCCAGCAGTTCCCCCGCAACGCGTTCGCGCGACAAGCCCTTCAGCGTGGAGGCGAGGTCGCGGCAGGCGGCCTCGGCCTTGTCGTCCACTTCGGACCCGAAGCGCGCCTGAAAGCGGAAATAGCGCAGGATCCGCAGATGATCCTCGCGGATGCGGGTCTCGGCATCGCCAATGAAGCGCACCACGCGCGCCTCCAGATCGTCCAGACCGCCGAAATAGTCGGAGATCCGCAGCGTTTCGGGATGGGCGTAGAGCGCGTTGATGGTGAAATCGCGGCGCGCGGCATCGTCGAACCATTCGCTGGCGAAGGCGACCGTGGCGCGGCGGCCGTCGGTGTCGACATCCTTGCGCAGGGTCGTGATCTCGACCGGGCCGTGGGGCAGGATCGCTGTAATCGTGCCATGTTCGATCCCGGTGGGGACGCTGCGGATGCCGGCCTGTTTCAACAGGTCCTGCGTGACCTCGGGCCGGTGGCGGGTGGCGATATCGACGTCGCTGGCGGGCACGCCCAGCAGCGCATCGCGCACGCAGCCGCCGACATAGCGGCACTCCTCCGCCCCCAGCGCGGCGATCAGCGCGGGCAGGTCGTCGCGCTTCGCCCATTCGGCAGGCGGCATGACCCGGTCGCTCACAGGCTTTCCCCGGTCACAGGCTTTTCCCGCTCAAAGTCTGGGCCCCCGCAGCAGGCGGCGGCGCAGATTGTCGAGGATGGCCGCGGTGACGCCCCAGATCCGGTAGTCCTGATAGTGCATTTCAAGAAAGCGCCGTTTCTTGCCATTCAGCTCGCCCGTCCCCTCGCGCACGTTTCCGGTGTCGAGCAGGAAGGAGAGCGGCGCCTCGAACCAGCTGTCGACCTCTGCCGGATTGGCATTGAGCGGCAGGTCGGGCGGCACGGTCGCCAGCACGGGCGTGATGTCGAAACCGCTGCCGGTGCGATAGCGGTCGCTCTCGCCGATCACCTTGACGCGGGTGGGGGGCAGGGCGATTTCCTCCTCCGCCTCGCGCAGCGCAGCCTGGATCGGGGTTTCGCCGGGGTCGATGCCGCCGCCGGGAAAGGCGACCTGGCCCGGATGGCGGCGCATGCGGGTGGGGCGCTGGATGAACAATATGCCGGGGCCGGGGCTGGCGGGATCGTCATAGGGCAGCGGGCGGTCGGTGATCGCGACCAGCACGGCGGCGCGGCGCGCGCGCGCGCCCTCGGGCAGCCATTCGCTGTCGTCGCGCAGGCCGGTGACCGTGCGGCGATGGCCCGCGCGGTACAGCAGGGAAAGACGGTCGTGCAGCTCGCTCAACGCGGCACCAGCGGGAAGACCGCGCCCTTGCTCTCTACCGCGAGAGCATCGGGATCGCGCGCGATCGCGATCTCGGCCAGCTGCGCATAGGTCGACCGGTCGAGCCGCGCCTCCAGCCCGCCGCGCACACGCACATAGAGCGCGGGCGTGTCGGCATCCCCGCGCGCGGTGATCGGATGATCGGCATCGGCGGTGACGAACTCGTCGGTGTTCAGGCGGAAGGTCAGGACGGGGGTGCCGTCTTCCCGGTCCTGTTTTACGTCCACCGCCACGAAAGGCGCGTCGGCGACCGCGATGCTCTGCTTCTGATAGGGCAGGACCAGCCAGTAACCGTCCTCGTCCCGGCGCAGCAGCGAGGAGAAGGCGCGGACCATGCCGGAGCGCCTGATCTCGCTGCCGTCATGGTACCAGCGGCCATCGGCGCGGATTTCCATGCCGCTGTCGGCTGTGGCCTCCGGCTGCCATTCGTCCACGGGGGGAAGGCGGCGCGCGGCGACCGCTTCGGCTATCTCGGCAAGACCAAGGCCTGCCAGATCGGGGGGTATCTCATAAGGCATCGCAGCATCAGGCGATGCCAGATCGGGTCAGCCGCGCCAAGGCCCCAGCGCGCCCATTTGCGGCAATACGGACAGGTTTTCGGCCCGGACCAGCAGGCGCGCGGGATCATAGGGGCCGGGCAGCGTCCAGCCCTGCGTCGGCTGGGCCACGAAACCGAAGAAGCGGCCATAGTAATCGGCGTCGCCGATCAGCACCTGCGGCAGCGGCACCGCGCCGCCCGCCTGCAGCGCGGCGATGCTGGCCAGCATCAGCGCCTTGCCATAGCCCGCGTTCTGCAGTTCGGGGACCACCGCGACCGGGCCGACCATGATCATCGGGTGCGCCCGGCCCGACGGATCGGTCAGCGCGACGGGCCAGCACTGGATCGATCCGGCCAGCATGTCGTCATCGTCAAGCGCGGCGAAGGACAATGCGCCCAGCGCCTCGGTCCCCTCGCGCACGCTGTATGCGGTGCGGCCATGGCGATCGGTCCCGAACGCGCGGTCGAGCAATTCCTCGACCATGGCGGGGTCGACCTGATCGAGCGGGATGATGGTGGGCATGGCGGGCAGGAAACTCGGCACATAAGGGAAAGCGCCGCGCGAATAGGGACCTCGCGCGGCGCTGTCGATGCTATTTCTGCTTTGCGCCCGGAAAGGCCGGCCCATGCAGCAGGGGCGATCAGCCGGCGGGGGTAAGCCGCCAGATCGTCGCCTCCGGTCCGTCCTCGGCGACCCAGACCGAACCGTCGGGCGCTTCGGCGACGGCGCGGAGGCGCTCACCGAAATCGTAGCGGGCGGTTTCCTTCGCGCTGGTGCCGTCCATCTTCACCAGCACCAGGCCCTGGCTGACCAGTCCGGCGATCAGCGCATTGCCCTGCCAGCCGGGAAACAGCGCGCCCGAATAGAAGATCATGCCGCCCGGCGCGATCACCGGGTCCCACCATTCGACCGGCGCGACATAGGGATCGCCCGGCGCGTGGTCGGGGATCGGTTCATTGTCGTAATGGATGCCGTTCGACACGTTGGGCCAGCCATAGTTCGCGCCGCGCTGGACGAGGTTGAGCTCGTCCCCGCCCTGCGGCCCGTGTTCCAGATCCCACAGCTGCCCGCGCGCATCGAAGGCGAGGCCGAGGATATTGCGGTGCCCGTAGGACCAGATCTCGGGGTTGGCATTCGCTTCGCCGGTGAAGGGATTGCCGGGCGCGGGGGTGCCGTCGGGCAGCAGGCGCACCACGGTGCCGAGATTGTTCGACAGGTCCTGCGCGGGCTGCATCTTTTGCCGGTCGCCCGAGGCGATGAACAGGAAATCGCCGTCGGGCGAAAAGGCGATGCGGTGCGAGTAATGGCCGCGGCCCGTGACCTTTTCGTCCTGCCGCCAGATCACGCGCGGATCGCGCAGGGTGCAGTTATCGGGCTGGCCGCATTGCAGCGTGGCACGTGCCACCGCCGCGCCGCGCGTGTCGCCGGGCCCGGCCTCGGCAAAGCTGAGATAGACGGCGCGGCTGCTGGCGTAATCGGGCGCGAAGACGATGTCGCCCAGACCGCCCTGGCCGCCATAATCGACCTCGGGCACGCCGCTGACGGTGCCCGTGGTGCCGTCGGCCTTGCGGAACTTGAGGGTGCCCGATTTCTCGGTCACGAACAGCGTGCCGGTGCCCGGCTCGAACGCCATGGCCCATGGCTCGTCGAAAGTGCCCATGTCCTCCTTGGCGAAGTCGACGGCGCCGGCGGGATTATCCGCAGGCTGTCCACTGGCGGCGGGGGTCGGGGTTTCCTGACAGCTTGCAACCGTGGCGAAGGCAAGCGAAACAAGGGCGATGCTGGCGAAACGCACTGATTTGAACTCCATGACCCGTGATACTTCTTGCCGCTGGTCGCGGCTGCGCGGGGTGCGCCCGTGATCGTCGGGGTGGACGAGGCGGGGCGCGGACCCTTGGCGGGGCCGGTTGTGGCCGCTGCGGTGCTGCTGTGCAAGCCGCGACCTGCGGGGCTGGGCGATTCCAAGGTGCTGAGCCGCGAAAAGCGCGCCGTGCTGGAGGACACGATCAAGCGCCGCTGCGCCTGGGGCGTGGGGGTGGTGGAGGTCGAGGAGATCGACCGGCTCAATATCTTCGGCGCGACCATGCTGGCGATGACGCTGGCGGTGGAAGCGGTGTGCGCCCGGATCGGCTGCGATCCGCTGGAGGTGCTGGTGGACGGCAATCTGACGCCCGCGGGCCGCCGCCCCGAATGGCGCTGGCCCGCGCGCGCCATCGTCAAGGGCGACGCGAAGGAGCCGTGCATCTCGGCCGCGTCGATCATCGCCAAGGAACACCGCGACCGGCTGATGCGCGAGGCGGCGATGCGGCATCCGCATTACGGCTGGGACCGCAATGCGGGTTACGGCACGCCCGAACATCTTGAGGCGCTGCGCATCCATGGCCCGACGCCGCTGCACCGCCGCAGTTTCGCGCCGGTCGCGCAGATGGAGATGCGGCTGTGAACGAGTTTACCGGTGCCGACCTGACCGATCAGTCGGGCAAGTGCTTCGTCGTGACGGGGGCGAATGCCGGGATCGGTTTCGCCGCTGCGCAGGCGCTGGCCGCGAAGAACGCGCGGGTGGTGATGGCCTGCCGCAGCGAGGAGCGGGCCCGCGCGGCGATGGACCGGATCCGGGGCGGGCATCCCGCGGCCGATCTGGCGTTCCTGCCGCTGGATCAGGCCGATCTGGCCTCGGTTCGCAAGGCCGCCGAGCTCGCCGCTGCGGAGCCGCGCATCGATGCGCTGATCAATAATGCGGGCGTGATGGTGCCGCCGCTGTCCTTCACCATGGACGGGTTCGAGATGCAGTTCGGGGTCAACCACCTCGGCACCTTCGCGCTGACCGCGCTGATGCTGCCGCTGCTTGAGAAGACCGCCGCCGATCACGGCGAGGCGCGCGTGGTCGTGACCGCCAGCATCGCGCACAAGAAGGGCTGGATCGACTTCGCCAATCTGGACGGGTCGCGCGGCTATGCGCGCATGCCGTTCTATCAGCAGTCGAAGCTGGCCAATCTGCTTTTCGCGGCGGAGCTGGACCGGCGGCTGCGGGCGCAAGGCAGCCGGGTGAAGGCCATTGCCTGCCATCCCGGCGTCGCGCAGAGCGAGTTGACGCGGCATATCCCGCTGCGCCGGGTTTTCACGCCGATGATGGGCTGGGTGGTCAACACGGCGGAGCAGGGCGCGTGGCCCGCGTTGCAGGCGGCGTGCGATCCGGCGCTGCGGGGCGGTGAATATGTCGGATCGCGCGGCTTGTTCGAGGCGCGCGGACCATCGGGTCCGGCCTTTCGCAGCAAGGCCGCGCGCGATCCCGAACTGGCGCGGCGGCTGTGGGATGTGTCGGTGCGGATGACTGGCGTCGATCCGGAATTGCCGCCAGCCTAGATCTTAGGCGAAGGATTTCTCAGGCGAAGGCCTTGGCGCGCATCGCGTCGATATAGGCCTTGCCCCATTCCTCCATCACCAGCGGATCGGCGGGCAGGCCGCCCGCCTTGTCATTCGCGGCGCCAAGCTCGTCGCGGCTGTTGACGCGCGGGAAGGGGCCATCGGGCACCGGCACGCCCAGGAATTCGCACAGGGGTTCCCAGCCTTCCTTGGGGTGAAACACCAGCAGGCGTTCGGGCGGCAGGCTGGCGATCACCTCTTCGTTGCGGCGGCGGTACCAGTCGGTCATGAAGGCGCGGTCGGTCATCGATCCTTCCTTGAACGCGTCATAGATCGCGCCCTGCATCATGCGTTCGGCAGGCGTGCCCACCAGTGTCGCCTGCATGCGCGGGCTGAAGATCGTCTCGCTGACCGAATCGAACCAGCTGTCGGGATCGCGGGTGGTCAGCACGATCTTCGCGTCCGGGTAATAGGCGGCGAGTTCGCGCCACCACGTGCAGGCGGGGTAATCGGTGACCGAGCGGAAGCCTTCGAACACAGCGTCCCAGTCGGGTCTGCCATCCACCACGTCCAGCCACAGCGGCAGGCGGCGGCGCACGTCGGCGAACAGCTCAGCCATGTGGAAGCAGGGGCCGAAACCCAGTTTCTCGAGCGCGAATTTCAGCGTGAAGGTTGCATTGCGGCCAAGGCCGGCGCCGATCACTTCCAGTGCCATCTGGGCTTCCCCCGTGTCAGGTCGCGACCCTGAACGCAGGCGAACATGCGCGCGGCGGCGCGCCGCTGCAATCGACTTTTATACGCGGCGAGTCCTGAAGGACACAGCCCCAAGATGATGAGTCCGGGCCTGCGGGGCGGACTCAATATGTTGCGAAAACGCCTGTCCGCGCTGCCGCGGCGCGGACTCAGTTCGCGGCGCGAAGCGGATTCGGCTGACCGATCCGCGCTTGACGGCGAGTCCCCATGGATTCACTAAGGGACTTATCCACAGGGGGCGGGCCTTGAAGAAGGCCCCGTAAGGGACGGCATGGCAACGATTTTGAAGACCCGCACGGTGCAGCACACCACGCTTATCCAGCCGCGAGAGCAGCCGCGCCAGATGAGCGTGGAACTGCCGCTGGGGCAGATCCTGGACGGCGATTGCGTCGAGGCGATGCGCAGCATCCCGTCGGGCACGATCGACATGATCTTTGCCGATCCGCCGTATAATCTGCAGCTGGGCGGCGATCTCGACCGGCCCGATGGCAGCCGCGTCGATGCGGTGGACGACGACTGGGACAAGTTCGCCAGCTTTTCGTCCTATGACGATTTCACGCGGGAATGGCTGGGCGAGGCGCGGCGTATCCTGAAGCCCAATGGCTCGATCTGGGTGATCGGCAGCTATCACAATATCTTCCGTGTCGGCACGGCGATGCAGGATGCTGGGTTCTGGATCCTGAACGACATCGTGTGGCGCAAGTCGAACCCGATGCCCAATTTCAAGGGCACGCGTTTCACCAATGCGCATGAGACGCTGATCTGGGCGTCGATGGGCGAGAAGGCGAAATACACCTTCAACTACCGCGCGATGAAGACGCTGAACGACGAGCTTCAGATGCGCAGCGACTGGGTGCTGCCGATCTGCGGCGGGCAGGAGCGGCTGAAGAAGGGCGGCACCAAGGTGCACCCGACGCAAAAGCCCGAGGCTCTGCTGTACCGCGTGATGCTGGCCACCACCAATCCGGGCGATGTGGTGCTGGACCCGTTCTTCGGCACCGGCACCACCGGCGCGGTCGCCAAGCGGCTGGGCCGCCAGTGGATCGGCTGCGAGCGTGAGGGCAATTACCGCGAGGCCGCGCTGGAACGCATCGAAAGCGCGCTGCCGCTGGACGAAAGCGCGCTGAAGGTGATGCAGTCGAAGCGTTCGGCCCCGCGCGTCGCGTTCGGCGCTTTGGTCGAGGCGGGCTATGTCCCCGCGGGCAGCACCGTCACCGACAAGAAGCGCCGCTTCAGCGCCACCGTGCGCGCCGACGGTTCGCTGGTGTCGGGCAAGGAAAGCGGGTCGATCCACGGGCTGGGTGCAGCGCTTCAGGGCGCGCCGTCGTGCAATGGCTGGACCTTCTGGCACATGGAGAGCGAAAAGGGGCTGCAGCCGCTGGACGATGCGCGGCAGCTTTACCTGTTGGCCACCGAAGACTGATCCGTTAGCCAGCGGCGCATGAGCAAGCTCTATCTTCTGCCGCTGGGCTTTGCGCCTTCTCCTCAGGCCTATGATGAGGGCAGGGATCCGCCCGATGTGATCCGGCTGGCAGGCACGATGTGCTATGTCTCGCAGATCGCGCTGATCGTGAGAGAAGGCGTGCGGGTGACGCGGCGGCAGGTGCTGCGCCCGTCGGAAATCGCGCCGGTGCTGGCGTCGCTGCCCGACGATCTGGCCGCGGATGGCGAGGAGCAATTTGCCAGCCTGCGCACCGCGCATCCGCCGCTACAGCTGGGCGAGCGGACGATCCGGCTGGACCAGCCGCAAGTGATGGGCATCCTGAACGTCACGCCCGACAGCTTTTCGGATGGCGGGGCGCATGACGATGTGTCGGCCGCGGTCGGCCACGGCGTCGACATGCTGGAAGCGGGCGCGGCGATCATCGACGTGGGCGGCGAAAGCACGCGCCCCGGCGCGGCGGCGGTATGGGAAGGTGACGAGATCAAGCGCGTCGTGCCCGTGGTCGAAAGGCTGGCGCGCGGCGGGGCGGCGGTGTCGGTCGACACGCGCAATGGCGCGACCATGCGCGAGGCGCTGGCGGCGGGCGCAACCATGATCAACGACGTATCCGCGCTGCGCCACGATCCCCGCAGCGCCGAGATCGTGGCCGAGGCAGGCGCGGCGGTGGTGCTGATGCATGCGCCGGGAAAAGGCGCGGACCTGCACGCCGATGCGAAATACGATCATGTCGTGTTCGACGTGTTCGACCATCTGCGCGCCCGGCGCGATGCGGCCATGGCGGCGGGGATCGAGCGCGGCAGGATCGTGCTCGACCCCGGTATCGGCTTCGGCAAGACACTGGCGGAGAACCTTGCGCTGATAGAGGCGTTGCCGCTGTTTCATGCGCTGGGCCAGCCACTGCTGTTCGCGGCCAGCCGCAAGCGTTTCATCGGCGCGCTGTCGAACGAGGCGCCCGCGGACAGGCGGCTGGGCGGATCGCTGGCGGCGGCGATGCGGGCGATGGATGCGGGCGCGCAGATGATCCGCGTTCACGATGCGGCGGAAACGGTGCAGGCGATGCATGTGTGGCGGGGACTGCGCGATGCGGCGCTGACGGATTTCTCGCAACTGCCGCAATGAATGCGCGCGAGGCCGTAGCGCGCATCGCGGAGTGGGCCGAGGCGGCCGCGCTCGATTTCCGCCATGACGAGGCCGCTGGCCATGGCGCGGTTTTCAGCCGCTGCGGGCGCTATCGATACCTGCTGTGGCGCGATGCTTTTCCCGCGCATGAGATGATGGCGATCGCCATGCTCAATCCGTCGAAGGCCGATCATCTGGCGAACGATCCGACCATCGCGCGATGCCATTCGCGTGCCTTGGGTGAGCACGCCTCGCTGCTGGTGTGGAACCTGTTCGCGCTGCGCGAAACCGATCCGCTTCAGCTCAAGAAACGCAGGGGGCCGGTGGGGCGGCACAACGACGACGCGATCCGGCTGGCGCTGGCGCTTGCGCCGCGCACGATTGCCGCGTGGGGCGTGCATGGCGCGCATCGCGGGCGGGATCGGCAAGTGCTGCGGCTGTGCGGCGATGGGGGGCTGCATTGCTATGGCACGACCAAGGCGGGGCTGCCGCGCCATCCGCTCTATCTGCGCAGCGACGTGCGTGCGGTGCCCTATAGCGTATAGCCGCCGTCGCTGGACAGCACCGCGCCGGTGATGGTCGCGGCCATGTCGGACAGCAGGAAGCCGATCTGGCCCGCGATCTCTCCGGCGCTTGCATAGCGGCCAAGCGGTGTCGCCATCCTGCCCATCGCCTGGATCGCGGCGTCGCGGCTACCAGCCTCGCGCGTCATGTCGGCGAAGAAATCCATCGAATCCCAGATCGGCGTATCGACCCCGCCCGGCGCGATGGCATTGACGCGCACGCCCGACACCGCCGATTCCTTCGCGGCCACCTTGGCCAGCTGGACCAGCGCGGCCTTTGACGCGGCATAGGCGGCGGTGGTCGGCTCTGCCTTGAGCGCGGCGGCGGATGCGGTCACGACGACCGAGCCTTTGCCCGCCCGCTGCATCGCGCCCAAGGTGGCCGCCAGCGTCAGGAACGCCCCGTCGAGATTGATCGCCATCACCCGCCGCCACTGCGCGAAATCGCCGCCCGCTATCGGGTAGGCGGCGCCGATGCCTGCGTTGGCGATCACGTGATCGAAGGCGGGCCGGTCCGCGAAGCCGGTCCAGAGGGCGGGGTCCGACACATCGCCCGCCATGCGCTCCACCTCGCAGGTCAGGTCCAGTCGCGACAGCCCTTCGGCGTCCAGATCCATCAGTACCAGCCGCGCGATGCCGTGCGCGTCCAGCCAATGCGCGGTCGCCGCGCCTATGCCCGATGCCGCGCCGGTGATCAGCGCGCTGCGGTTCGAAAAGTCGAAATCCCCTGCCATGGATGGCAAGGTGGCGCGATCAGGCGGCGTTGTCGATTCCCAGATCGCTCAGCTTGCGATAGAGCGTCGAGCGCCCGATGCCGAGGCGGCGCGCGACCTCGCTCATCCGGCCGCGATAATGGCCGATGGCAAGGCGGATCACGTCGGCCTCGATCTCTTCCAGCGAACGCAAATGCCCGTCGGCGCCGAACAGGGTCACGCCGCCCGCATTGTCGGCGGCGCGCGGTCCGATGTCGCCCACGATATTGGCAAGCTGCGGGAAATCGCTCTCGGTCAGGGCGTCGCGGTCGCAGAAGACGACGGCGCGGAACAGCACCGCCTGAAGCTGGCGCAGGTTTCCGGGCCAGCCATACCCCTCCAGCAGGGCCAGCGCATCGTCGGTGATGCCCAGATGGCGCAGGCCCGGCTGCTCGCCGATCAGCTTGAGGAAATGGCGCGTCAGCGGCGCGACGTCGCAGACTCGCTCACGCAGGGGGGGCAGCTGGATAGAATGGCCGTTGAACGCCTCTGCCAGCGCGGGTTCCAGCACGCCCTGTTCGGCCAGCGTCGCCGAATCGGTGCCCGCCGTCGCGATGATGCGGACATCCACGCGAAAGCTGTGCGCCGCGCCCAGCGGCTTGGCGATGCCGGTCATGATCGTGTCGGCCAGCCGGTGCTGCAGTGCGGGGGGCAGACGTTCCAGATCGTCGATGATCAGCGTTCCGCCATCGGCGTTCTGCAATGCGCCCGCGCGCTGTTCGAACGCGCCGGGGAAGGCGCCGCGTTCGTGGCCGTACAGCGCCGATTCGATGGCCGCCGGGGCCATGCCGGTGGTGTGGACCACAACGACGGGCCCGCGCGAACGCGGGCTGGCCGAATGGATCGCGCGGCTGAGCAGTTCCTTGCCGGTGCCCGGCTCGCCCGCGATCAGCAGCGTGGAATGCCCGCGCGCCGCCTTGGCCGCACGGGCCAGCGCGGTACGGAAATTGGGGGAGGACCCGATCATCAGGTCGAAATCGAGCGGCGCCTCGATCTTCTCGGTCAGCGGGGCCAGCTCGTCAGAGGCCAGCGCGTGCTGGACGCTGCTTTCCAGCGCATAGATCAGCCGTTCCGAAGCGATCGGCTTTATCAGATAGTCGGTCGCGCCCGCGCGCATCGCCTCTACCGCCAGCAGCGGCGAGGCGCTGCCCGTCAGGAACAGCAGCGGCATTTCGGGCGCGGCGGCGCGGAAGCGGCCGATCAGGCGGCACGATTCGTCGCCCGCGATCCAGCTGTCCAGCATCAGAGCCTGCGGCTTTTCGGGAGAGGTGTCGTCCAGCATCCGCAGCGCGGTCTCTCCGTCGGGGACGGTGCGCATGCGCCAGCCTGCACGGCCTGCCAAAGCATTGATCTGCCTGATCTGGCTGGCATCGTCTGCGACCAGCAGCATCAGGCGCGGTTCGTCATCCACCATTACTTGCCCCGTTGCGGCGACGGAAACCCCTGGCCGCCCCTGACGACTTCTAACGGGATATCGTGAACAATATGTTTAACGCGTTCGCGCGCCCGCCACCAGCCGCGCATTGAAGGGTAAACGCGCCATTGACGATAGCGTTTCCGTCCGGCTCCTGAAAGACAGGCGGCCGGCCCTTGGCGCGGCTCGAATACGGCGTCTTGTCTGAAACGGCGGCCCGCATTAGAGGCTTGTCGGGTATGGGGTCCCGTCCGGCCGGGCGGGGCACCACAGGAATAGTGCACGAAGCTTCCAAGGAAACCGCGATGGCCATGAAGAATCCCCACTCGATCGAAAAGGCGAAATCGACCTATTCGAATTTCGTCAGCTGGTTCAAATGGGGCACGATCATCGTCGCCATCCTGACCGCCGTCGTGGTGCTGATCATCGCCTGACAGCGCGAGGCCTTGCCGGAATACGCGCATCGCGCCCCGATGGCCGGGCGCGCGGGCGTTCCGGTTAAATTAACCGGTCATAGCGAACATGTCCGCCACGCTGCCGGTTGGCATGCGGTGCCTTTTTGCGTAGGCGAAAGGCGGGACACACAAGCATGAGGGACCTGGTCTTTTGCGAAAACTTGGTCTGATCGGGGGGATGAGCTGGGTTTCCACCCGTGCCTATTACGAAGACATCAACCGCATCGTGCAGCGCCGCGTCGGCCCCACGGCCAGCGCGCCGCTGCTGATCGAAAGCATCGATTTCTCGCGGCTTTACCGCACCAACGGGCCCGAACAATGGGACCATGCCGCCGATGTGCTGATCGAATCGGCGCGGCGGCTGGAGAGCGCGGGCGCGGGCGCATTGGTGATCGCGGCCAATTCGATGCATGCGGTCTATGACCGGGTCGCGGGAGCGGTTTCCATCCCCGTCATCCATATCGCGGATTGCGTCGCCACCCGCATGACCGAAAAGGGCATCAAGCGCGCCGCGCTGATCGGCACGCGCAACGTGATGATGGAGGATTTCTATCGCGAGCGGCTGGTGGTCGAGGATATCGAGCTGCTGCCCCCCAACATGGATATCGTGGAGACGCTGGACACGATCATCTATGACGAGCTGATGCACGGCAAGGTCCGCCGCGACAGCGAGCGTGAGCTGCGCACCATGATCACCAATCTGGAAAAGGCCGGGGCCGAGGCTGTCGTGATGGCCTGTACCGAGCTAGACCTGCTGATCGACACCGATGCCAACGTGCTGCCGATCTTCGATTCCGGCCATATCCATGCGGCGGCGGCGGCGGACTGGATCATCGGCGAACAACCGGCGCAGACGGATACGCCCGCCGGATGACGGGTTTTTCCGCCGTTTAACGCCGCGTTCCGTTTTTGATCCGGTTTGCCTGTGCGCCCCGATCTGCCATCGGGGTCGGCGATGGACGACGTTCTTGCACCGGCCCTACCCGATATCGCCAGCGGCGGCGGCGCGCGCGCCCGATATGCCGCCGATCCGGCGCACACGCGCGGGCGCGAATTCGGGGAGGTCGAGGGCGGGGTGCGAGGCCCGCGCAGCGCATACCAGCGCGACCGCGACCGGATTATCCACTCGATCGCGTTCCGCCGGCTGAAGCACAAGGCGCAGGTGTTCGTCGCGCCCTATGGCGACCATTACCGCACCCGCCTGACCCACAGCCTTGAGGTCGCGCAGGTCGGCCGGGTGATCGCGCGCGCATTGGGTCTGGACGAGGATCTGACCGAGGCATTGTGTCTTGCCCATGACATCGGCCACGGCCCGTTCGGCCATGCGGGCGAGCGGGCGCTGCAACGCGCGCTGAAGGGCCATGGGGGTTTCGACCATAATGCGCATACGCTGCGGGTGCTGATGCGGCTGGAAAGCCCCTATTGCACGCATGAAGGGCTGAACCTTTCGTGGGAAACACTGGAGGGGCTGGCGAAGCACAACGGGCCGGTCTCGGCGGATAAGACGCTGCCTTGGGCCTTGCGCGAACTCGACGAAGCCTTCCCGCTCGACCTTGGGCGCTGGCCTAGCCTCGAGGCGCAGGTGGCGGCGCTGGCCGACGACATCGCCTATGACAATCATGACATCGAGGACGGGATTCGCGCGGGCTTCCTCTCGCTCGACCAGATCCTGTCGATGCCGTTCGTCGCGGACCAGTGGGATGCGATCAATCGCAAGTTCCCCGGCGTCGCGAAGGAGCGCCTGCAGCGCGAGCTGATCCGTTCGCAGATCGGCTGGATGGTCACCGACGTCATTGCCGAAACGAAAGGCCGCATCGCGCAGGCGGGCGTCGAAACCGCGCAGGACGTGCGCGAGGCGGGGGTGCAGCTGGCAGGCTTTTCGCTCGGCGTGGCGGAGGCGGAGCGGGCGCTGAAGCGGTTCATGTACGATAAGCTCTATTACCACCCCGCGCAAAAGCGCACCGCGGAGCTGGCCGATGCGCTGATCGCGGGGCTGTTCGCGGCCTATGCGGACGATCCCTCGCTGATGCCCGAAGACTGGCGCGCCGCGCTGCCCGAAAGCGAGCCGCAGCGCAGCCGCCATATCGCCGATTTCATCGCGGGCATGACCGACCGCTATGCGATCCGCGCCCATGCCGACATCTTCGGCCACGCGCCCGAGGAGCTCAGCAATGTCTGAGCGCGGCGGCAGGCCGGCAGAGCCCATCCACATGGTGCTGGTGGGTGCGACCGGTCTGGTGGGGCGCGAGATCATGGCGCGCAGCGGGGCGCAGGACGACATCCGCCTGACCGCCATCGCCCGCCGCGAAGTGCCGCTGCCCGAAGGTGCGCGGATGGAGATGATCATCGCCGATCCGGCCAGCTGGGGGCAGGTCATCGCGCAGCTGGCGCCCGACGTGCTGGTGTCGGCGCTGGGCACGACATGGAAGAAGGCCGGGCGGGACGAGGCCGCGTTCCAGTCGGTCGATCTCGAACTGGTGCTGCGCTGCGCCGAGGGTGCCTCGCAGGCGCGGGTGCGGCAGTTCATCGGGATGTCGTCGGTGGGCGCGGACCGGTTTTCCAAAAACCTCTATTTGCGCACCAAGGGCGAGATGGAGCAGGCGGTGAAGAAGCTGGCCTTCTCGCGCGTAGACATGCTGCGGCCCGGCCTGCTGAAGGGCCGGCGCGAAGAGGATCCGCGCGGCAAGGAGAAGCTGGCGGCGATGCTGTCGCCGGTCACCGACCTGCTGATGAACGGTTCGCTGCGGCAATATCGATCGATCCCGGCGGGCGCGGTTGCCGATGCCATTTTGGCGATGGCGCATATGCGCGCGGACGGGCGTTTCGTGCACGACAATGACGCCATTCGCGCCGCGCCCTTGCGGCGGTCGGTGAAAAAACCGGCGCTGGCGGGTGAATAGCGCGATTTGCTCGGTTAAATCCGCCAGAACCCCAGCGCGCTGATTGACTTTGCAGGCGCAGCATAGGAATTTGCCGCCACATCGCTGACCCGTGTGGGAGAGAGCGTGCGATTCGCCGTCTGGCGAATTCGCATGCCGCCGAAGGAGCAACCGCCCCGGAAACTCTCAGGCAACAGGGACCATGTGGGTCGATAGCGATGCTCTGGAAAGAGCAGCGGCGTTTCATTGCCGAGGCCACCGAAGGGGTATTCCGGCTGCCGTGTTCGCGGCACCGGCGAAGCTCTCAGGTTTCCGCGACAGAGGGGGTCTTGCGCGTATCCGCCTGCCGGACGCGCAGGCCTGCCTATTCACGGAGCCTGATTGTGAGCGAAACCATGTCCGAAGATCATATCGAAGAGCCGATCGCTCCGGAGGCTCTGCCGCTGGACGCGTGGCATCGCGCAAGGGGTGCGCGCATGGTGCCCTTCGCGGGTTATCTCATGCCGATCCAGTATGAGGGCATCATCGCCGAGCACGAATGGACCCGCACCAACGCGGGCCTGTTCGACGTCAGCCACATGGGCCAGCTGATCGTGTCGGGCGAAGGCGCCGCCGAGGCGCTGGAGACGCTGCTGCCCGGCGATATTTCCGCGCTGAAACCGGGGCGTGTCCGCTATTCGCTGCTGCTGAACGAGGATGGCGGCATCCTCGACGATCTGATGGTGACCAATGTCACGCAGAACGACGGCGAGCCGACCTATTACCTTGTCGTCAATGGCGCGACCAAGTGGGACGACATCGGCCATCTGCGCGAATTCCTGCCCGACGAGATTTCGCTCAATCATCTGGACGACCGCGCGCTGCTGGCGCTGCAGGGCCCGCGCGCGGCCGAAGCGCTGGAGCGGGTCATTCCGGGCATCGCCGACACGCTGAGCTTCATGCAGGCGGGCAATGCGAAATGGAACGGCGTCGACGTGGGTGTCGGACGCTCGGGCTATACCGGCGAGGACGGGTTCGAACTGTCCGTCCCCGCCGAACAGGCCGAGGCGCTGGCCGAGGCGCTGTGCGCGCAGGACATGGTGAAGCCCGTCGGCCTTGGCGCGCGCGATTCGCTGCGGCTTGAGGCGGGGCTGCCGCTCTATGGCCACGACCTTGACGAGAACACCGATCCGGTAACCGCCGACCTGTCCTTCGCGCTGTCGAAAAAGCGGCGCGAGAGCGGGGGCTTTCCGGGGGCGGACAAGATCCTTTCTCTGCTGGCCCACGGGCCCAGTGCAAAGCGTGTCGGCCTTATGATCGAGGGGCGCATGGCCGTGCGCGAGGGCGCCGCGATCCATGCCGGCGAGGCGCGCATCGGCACCGTCACCAGCGGCGGCTTCGCGCCCAGCGTCGGCCAGCCCATCGCGATGGGCTATGTCGAGGCGGGCCATGCGCTGCCCGGCACGAAGCTGACCGTCGAGATGCGCGGCAAGGCGATCACGGCGACCGTCACCGACATGCCCTTTGTGCCGCATCGCTATTTCCGCAAGAAATCCTGATTTTCCTGACTTAATTCCTCTGAGGATCATCACGCCATGACCATCTATTTCACCGAAGACCATGAATGGATCTCCGTCGAGGGATCGACCGGCATCGTCGGCATCACCGACCATGCACAGGAACAGCTGGGCGACATCACCTTTGTCGAACTGCCCGAAGTGGGCAGCGATTACGGCAAGGGCGACAGCGTGTCGGTCGTCGATTCGGTAAAGGCCGCCAGCGACGTATACACCCCGGTTTCCGGCACCGTCACCGAAGTGAACACCGACCTCGAGGAACAGCCCGAGCTGGTCAATAACGATGCCGAAGGCGAGGGCTGGCTGTTCAAGGTCACGCTGTCCGACAAGTCCGAGCTTGAAGGGCTGATGGACGAGGATGCCTACAAGACATTCCTCGAAAGCCTGTGATCCCTGCAAAGACCCTGATCCCTGCAAAGACTTTGATCGGCATTCGCCGCAAGGACATGATGTGATGCGTTACCTTCCGCTGACCCAGACCGACCGGTCCGCCATGCTGGCGAAGATCGGTGCGGACGATATCGATGCGCTGTTCGCCGACGTTCCGGCAGAGGCGCTGCTGAAAGACCCCGTGTCGGGCCTGCCGATGCATGCCAGCGAGATGGCGGTCGAACGGCACATGAAGAAGCTGGCCGCGCAGAACCTGTCGGCGGCCGACGCGCCGTTCTTCCTGGGGGCGGGGGCCTATCGCCATCACATTCCCGCGACGGTCGACCACATCATCCAGCGCGGCGAATTCCTGACCGCCTATACGCCCTATCAGCCCGAAATCGCGCAGGGCACGCTGCAGGTGTTGTTCGAATTCCAGACGCAGGTCGCGCGCATGTTCGGCACCGACATCGCCAATGCGTCGATGTATGACGGTTCGACCGCCTGCTGGGAAGCGATCGCCATGGCGGGCCGCATCACCCGCCGCGAACGCGCCGTGTTGGGCCCGATCCACCCGCATTACGTCTCCTCTGCCGAGACGATGGCGCGCTTTACCGGGGACGAGCTGGTCAGCGTCGGCCCGCAGCTGTCCGCCGATGCGGGTGAGGATGCGGTGATCGCCGAGATCGACGACAAGACCGCGGCGGTCGTGGTGCAATATCCCGACATCCTTGGCCGCGTGCCCGATCTGGCGAAAATCGCCGATGCCGCGCATGCCAAGGGCGCGCTGCTGATCGCGGTGGTGACCGAGCCGGTCGCGCTGGGCCTGCTGGAAAGCCCCGGCTCGCTGGGCGCCGATATCGTGGTGGGCGAGGGGCAGTCGCTGGGCGTCGGCCTGAACTTCGGCGGGCCCTATCTGGGCCTGTTCGGCGCGCGCGAGAAATTCGCCCGCCAGATGCCGGGACGCCTGTGCGGCGAGACGGTGGACGCCGACGGCAAGCGCGGTTTCGTGCTGACGCTTTCGACGCGCGAGCAGCATATCCGGCGCGAGAAGGCGACCAGCAATATCTGCACCAACTCGGGCCTGTGCGCGCTGGCGTTCTCGATCCACATGACGCTGCTGGGCGGCGAGGGGCTGGGCAGGCTGGCGCGCATCAACCACGCCCGCGCGCTTACCGCGGCGGAGCGGCTGGGCGCGATCCCGGGCGTGGAAGTGGTCAACGAGGGCAATTTCTTCAACGAGTTCGCCGTGCGGCTGGCGGGCAAGGATGCGCGCGAGGTGGCCTATGCGCTGACCCGGCGCCAGATCCTGGGCGGCGTGTCGATGGGACGCCTGTTCCCGGACCGCCCCGACATGGCCGAAGGGCTGCTGATCGCGGTGACCGAAACGGTGAGCGACGAGGATATCGACTATCTGGCCGGCGCGCTTGAGGAGGAACTGGCATGAACACCATCAACCGCAGCGGCTGGAAACCCGAGATGGGCGAGGTGGACGTCCACGCCCCCGAAGACGCGCCCACGGCCAGCGGCGACCGCGCGCTGAACCTTGAGGAACCGCTGATCTTCGAATTGCGCGCGGCCGATGGCGCGGGCAAGTGCGGGGTCGATTTCGACGATATGCCCGATGCGATGTCGCCCGGCATCGCGAAATTCGCGCGCAAGAAGCAGGTCGAACTGCCCGCGCTGGCAGAACCGGAGACGGTGCGCCATTATACCCGCCTGTCGCGCCAGAACTATGCGATCGACCTTGGGCCGTTCCCGCTGGGTTCGTGCACGATGAAGCACAATCCGCGCCTGAACGAGGCGGTGGCGCGGCTGCCGGGCTTTGCCGACATCCATCCGCTGCAGCCGATGGACACGGTGCAGGGCGCCTATGCGGTGATCGAGCAGCTGGCCGACTGGCTGATGAAGCTGACCAACATGAGCGCGGTCGCGATGAGCCCCAAGGCGGGCGCGCATGGCGAATTGTGCGGCATTCTTGCGATGCGCGCGGCGCTGGAAGCGCGCGGCGATGCGCGCGAGGTGATCCTCGTTCCCGAAAGCGCGCATGGCACCAATCCGGCCACCGCGGCCTTTGCGGGCTATGGCGTCGAGAATATCCCGGCGACCAAGGACGGGCGCGTCGATCTGGAGGCGCTGAAGGCGCGGCTGGGGCCTGACGTGGCGGGCGTGATGATCACCAACCCCAACACCTGCGGATTGTTCGAGCGCGATATGAAGGCGATCTCGGACGCGGTGCATGCGGCGGGCGGCCTCGTCTATTGCGACGGGGCGAATTTCAACGCCATCGTCGGCAAGGTGCGCCCCGGCGATCTGGGCGTCGATGCGATGCACATCAACCTGCACAAGACCTTCTCCACCCCGCATGGCGGCGGCGGTCCGGGCAGCGGCCCGGTGGTGTTGTCGGCGGCGTTGGCGCCCTTTGCCCCGATCCCCTTCGTCCGCCGCGACGACAAGGGACGGCTGCGCATGGTCGAGGAACGCCAGCGTCCCGATCAGGCACCGCAGAGCTTTGGCCGCATGGCTGCGTTCCACGGGCAGATGGGCATGTTCACCCGCGCGCTGACCTATATGCTCTCGCACGGGGCGGACGGGCTGCGTCAGGTGGCCGAGGATGCGGTGCTGAACGCGAACTATATCCTGCGCTCGCTGGAGGACGTGCTCGACGCGCCCTATGCCGATGCGGGTCCGTGCATGCACGAGGCGCTGTTCAGCGACGACGATCTGCCCGAGGGCATGACGACGCTGGATATCGCCAAGGGTCTGATCGACGAGGGATTCCACCCGATGACGGTCTATTTTCCGCTGGTGGTCCACGGCGCCATGCTGGTCGAGCCGACCGAGACCGAGAGCAAGGCCGGGCTGGACCGTTTCATCAATTCGATGCGCAGCCTAGCCGAACGTGCGAAAGCCGGGGACCAGAGCCTGAAATCCGCGCCGCATTTCGCGCCGCGCCGCCGGATGGACGAGGCCCGCGCCGCGCGCAAGCCGGTACTGACATGGAAGGCCCCGCCCGGACCCGCGGGCGAACCCGCGCTGTGCGAACTGGGCGGAAGCTGAGATGACGGGCGGCGGCGGGGAGACGAGCGAGGTTCGCTTTCCGCCGCCGCTGATCTTTGCGGGGCTGTTGCTGGCTGGGCTGGCGGCGGACGATCTGCTGGGTCTCAATCCCGCGATGCCGGGTGTGCTGCGCGGCGTGGGGATCGGCATTGCGCTGGTGGGCGCGGGCCTGATCGCGGCGGCATTGCTGCAGTTTCGCAAGGCGGGCAACGACCCCGAACCGTGGAAGCCCGATGCCGCCTTCGTCGCGCAGGGCCTCTACCGGTTCAGCCGCAATCCGATGTATCTCGGCATGGCGCTGCTGCATCTGGGGATCGCGCTGGCGCTGGACAGTCTTGGCGCACTGCTGACATGGCCGGTTGCTTCTGTGCTGATCGACCGGCTTGTCATCGCGCGTGAGGAGCGCCATCTCGCCCGCCGTTTCGGCCCGGAATATCAGGAATATCGCCGTAATGTCCGACGCTGGCTCTGACCCATCGAACGAGCGCGGGCACGATCCCGCCGACCGCTGGATCGACCGCCGCCGCCACGCCCCCGCGACCGAGCGTAACCGCGGGCCCATCGGCGACCGGCTTGCCGACATCCTGCCCGCCAAGGGCGTAGTTCTGGAGATCGCGAGCGGATCGGGCGAGCATGCGCTTTATCTGGCGCGGCGCTTTCCCGCGCTGGACTGGCTGCCCAGCGATCCCGATCCCGATTCCATCGGGTCTATCGCGGCATGGCGGGAGGCGGAGGGGCCGCCCAATCTGCGCGCGCCCGTCAGTCTGGATGCCAGCGCACCCGACTGGCCGGTGGACCGCGCCGAGGCGATGCTGTGCGTCAACATGATCCACATCAGCCCATTGGCCGCGACTGAGGGGCTGTTCGCGGGCGCGGCGCGCGTGCTGCCGCCGGGGGCACCGCTGGCGATTTATGGTCCGTTTCTGGCCGGGGATATCGAAACCGCGCCGTCCAACCTGCAATTCGACCAGTCGCTGAGGGCGCGCGATCCGCGTTGGGGACTGCGCGATCTGGCGGATGTCGTCGATCTGGCGGGTCGCCATGGGCTGGAACTCGCCGCGCGCCATGCCATGCCCGCCAATAATCTGTTCCTGCATTTCCGGCGGATCTGACGGCATTTCGACCCGCGCCCGAACGAGAAACGCCCGCCGGTGAGGGCGGGCGCTTGCCGTTCGAAATTCTTTGAAGAGGCCTTAGTCGATGGCGTCCTCACCGGCCTGACCGACGGATTCGATATCCTCGCCAGCACCCTTGACGGTGTTGCAGGCAGCGGCGGTGAGTGCCAGCGAGCCAAGCGCGCAGGCAATAGCGATACGACGAATCATGGGAGGCTCCTTTGTTTCCATTCCCCCAACAACGCCGGGATACGAATGCGGTTCCACACGATTGTTAAGATTACGGCTCCAGCGTGCGCATTCGCCTGCGGCGCAAGATCTGTTCGCGCACGACGATGATGACGCCCGCCGCGATGATGAGTGGCGCACCCAGCCACAGGCTGGCGGGCGGCAGATTGTTGAACAGGTACCAGCCGTAGTACGAGGCGGCGATCAGCGAGACGTAATCCATCACGATCACGCTGGCGACCTGCCCGAACCGCAGTGCCAGCGTCAGCAGCACCTGCGCCAGCGTGCCCGCGACGCCGATGCCGATCAGCAGGGCGATATCCGCCGGATCGCTGGTCCACCCGTCGAACAGCGACCAGACGAACAGCAACGGCACGGTGAAGAGCGAGAAATAAAGCACGATGACCACGCTGTTCTCGGTCTGTGCAAGGTCGCGGATCTGGATCGACACCAGCGCCACCATGAAGGCCGCGCCAATCGCCACCAGCGCGCCGGTCATGGGAATCTCCGCGCCGCCCGCGGGGCTGGCGACGACCAGCACGCCCGCGAACCCCAGCAGCACCGCAGCCCAGCGCCAGCGTCCGACATGCTCGCGCAATACCAGCGCGGACAGGATCACGGCAAAGATCGGCGCGGTGAAGCTGAAGGTCGTCGAGACCGCAAGCGGCAGCAGGATCGGCGCGAGGAAGTTCAGCACCATCCCAGTCACGCCATAAAGCGACCGCATGAAATGTCCGCCCAGCCGCTGCGTCCGCATCACGCCGAAACCGGACGTCAGCGCCAGCCACAGGCACAGGATCGGGATCGAGGCGGCCTGCCGGATCAGCAGCATGTGCGAAAGCGCGATCCCATGCTCGGAAGCCAGCTTTACCAGGGCGAACATCGTCGCCAGCGTCAGCGCCGCGCCCAGCCGCAGGACCAGCGCCAGCGTCGGCCGCTGCCGCGCCAGCACCATGGCCGGCTGCTCCGTACCGGCGGCGCGGGTGTTTTCCGCAGCTTCGCCGACCGGTGCGGCGGCAGGACTTGGGGTCTTTGCCATGCGGCCCTATGGAGCCGTGACGCCTGTGCGATCAAGCGCGTTTTTGCGCTGCAGCATGGGCAGGGGTCAGACAGACACGCGAAGGACGGGCGAATTGATCGAATGGCTGACGGCAAGCGATGCGGGCCATTGGACCGTGTGGGCGGCGGCTGCGGTGACGGTGGCCGCGATCGCGTGGCTGGGCGACTGGCGCCGCGCGCGCAGGGCGGCGCCCGACGCGGTCGGCTGCATGCCGTGGACCGCGGTGTTCATGGCCGCGCTGCTGGTCGCCGTGGTGACCGGCGCGCTGGCCGTGCTGACGTGGATGTCGCCCTGACGCCCTGTTTTTAAGCGAACGCCTGCCTTTACAGACAGGCCTGCAGATAGGCCTGGTCGAACCCGTATTGCCGCGCCTTTTCCAGCGTATAGGGGCGCAGCCCGGTCGAGCGGTGCTCGCCGATGATCTTGCCGTCCTCGCCCTCGTCCAGATATTCGAACTTGAACAGGTCCTGCGTGACGATGACGTCGCCTTCCATGCCGATCACCTCGGTGATCTGGGTGGTACGGCGCGAACCGTCGCGCAGGCGCTTTACCTGCACGATTAGATCGACCGAATCGGCGATCTGCTTGGAAATCGCGGCCTTGGGGATCTTGATGTCGCCCATCAGGATCATGTTCTCCATACGGCCAAGGCATTCGCGCGGGCTGTTGGAGTGGAGCGTACACATCGAACCGTCGTGGCCCGTGTTCATGGCGGCCAGCAGGTCGAAACATTCCGCGCCGCGGATTTCGCCCAGGATGATGCGGTCGGGACGCATGCGCAGGGCGTTCTTCACAAGGTCGCCGATGGTGATCGCGCCTTCGCCTTCCAGGTTCGGCGGACGCGTTTCCAGCGGCAGCCAGTGCGGCTGCTGCAGCCGAAGCTCGGCCGCGTCCTCGATCGTCAGCACGCGTTCGCCCGGGTCGATCATCTTGGACAGGGCGTTGAGCATGGTCGTCTTACCCGAACCCGTACCGCCCGAAATGACGATGTTCATCCGGCTGGCGCCCGCGATCTTGAGCGCGGTCGCCATCTGGTCCGACATCGAACCGAAGTCGCGCAGCATGTCGATGGTGATGGGCTTTTCGGAAAACTTACGAATCGAGATCGCCGTGCCTTTCAGCGACAGCGGCGGCACGATCACGTTGACGCGGCTGCCGTCCTTGAGGCGGGCGTCGGCCAGCGGCGTGGTCTGGTCGACGCGGCGGCCGACCTGGTTCACGATGCGCTGCGCGATCTGGAACAGGTGATTCTCGTCGCGGAACTGGATGCGGGCCAGCTGCAGCTTGCCCTTCTTTTCGACATAGGTCTGCTGCGGCCCGTTGACCATGATGTCCGAGATGTCGGGATCGTTCAGCAGCTCTTCCAGCGGGCCGAAACCCAGCAGCTCGTCGACCAGCACCTTTTCCAGCGCGAACTGCTCGCGCCGGTTGAGCGTGATCTTCAGCTCCTGCAGCACCTCCATGATGATCGGGCGGAATTCTTCCGACAGCTCTTCCTTGGTGAGCGTGGCGGCAGCCTCGGGGTCGACGCGTTCCAGCAGGCGCGGAAGCACCTGTTCCTTGATCTTGTGGACGCTCGCCTCGAACCCCTCGGGGCCCTTGTCGGGCTCGTTCACCGCGTTCGAGCGTTCCGCCAGCCGTGCCAGCGCCTCGTCATTGGCGTCGGGCTTGTGTTCGGGCAGCGGCGGGAACTGTTCTTCCATCCCGGGCGGGGGCGGAGGCGTGGTGCGCAGCGGTTCGCTGCCGCCCTTCATCGGCCGGGCGACCCCGAATGCGGGGCGCTGCCCCATGCCGCCCATTCCGTTCTTCCGGCCGAAAGCGTTCATCTAACCAATCCCTGCATCAAGTCACGCCGCGCGCATCTGGCACGAATGGCGCGTTGCCGTTCACCAATTGCTGACAGGGTTTGGTGAATAAATTCGAAACCTTGATTTATGCTTAAGGA
Source organism: Croceicoccus sp. (assembly GCF_983967925.1). Classification (NCBI taxonomy): domain Bacteria; kingdom Pseudomonadati; phylum Pseudomonadota; class Alphaproteobacteria; order Sphingomonadales; family Erythrobacteraceae; genus Croceicoccus; species Croceicoccus sp. The sequence goes on from NZ_CFETID010000016.1 coordinate 32,161, forward strand.
CGATCGGCCGGAGATCGCCAGCCCTGCCATCGCGCAAGAATCCTGCGCATGCGGTTTCGCGCCTTCGCTGACAGGCTCTGCCGCAGATGGGCAGAGATGCGGTTCTTCGCGGTTGCGCTTTCCTCGATCCTGTCGGGAAAGCGATAGCCGGTTACGCCGTCGGGAAGCATGGCCTGCTCGATGTCGCCCCGGCAATTTTCGCCAGACCCGTCATGCCCGATATTGAACACCAGCGATTGTGCCGGGTTCAGGCATAGACCGTCGTTCCGGAAGATCGTTTCATACCAGAAGATGGCCCAGCTTTTCAGCCGTCCGCTCGCGTTATGGCAAATCTGCGCGTGGAAATCATGGGCACCATCAAGGTTGAACGAATGCCTGCTGGAACGATCGAATCGACGCGCGGCCTGTTCGGGTTCGCGACTGAAATGCGCCCACCGATCGGCCCAGGTCGCCCACCCCCAACAGTTCATGACCGTCTGGAAATAGCAATCGCCGAGCCCGTCGCCGCGGATCGGGTAGCTCCAGCCCGACACATGCCATACTCTCTTTTCGTCAGCATATCGATCAAGCGCGGCATTGAGGAAAGTGAGAAAGGAAGGCGCGGTCAGCAGATCGTCTTCCACCACGATTATCCGGCCATGCGCCGAGACGACCTGCGAGACGCCGTCGATGATGTTATCGGCCAGACCCATGTTCCCGGATCGTTTTACGATGCGAACGGACCGGAATCCCCTCACGCGCTCTATGATATGGGTCGTCGCAAGATGGTCTTCCCGGTCAACTTCGCCTCGCGAGCCATCCTGAAAAACGATCAGCTCGCTTTGGTCCGCAAGCGGGTTACGCGCGAGCGCCTCGATCGTCCGGCGCGTGTGTTCGGGGCGTGCATAGCAGAAAAGCGCGATCGGGGCCGGATGCAGCGATGATGGCGAAGAGGATAAGGGCGGCGCGGTCATCACGGTAAGTCCGGGCGGTTGCGACGATGTGACAGGAGCGTCCTGATCGCGATCAGCGGGTTGAGCGAGGAAAGCATGGTAACGCCTATGTCGCTCAGCCAGGGAAAGACGAAGCATGTTCCAAGCCCCGCAACGGCATAGGATACGACCGTCGCGACCGCGGCGCCGGTGCCGCCGTAAACGGGGATCAGCAGCAGGTTAAGAGCAACGTTCACGGCCGCGCCAAGTGCGGTGGCCGCGGGTGCCGTCCAGAACCAGCCATGGATGGTCAGATGACTGGTCCTGGCCACGCCAAGGCCGACGAATGGCAGCGCAAGCGCCAGTATCGCGATCATCGGCAATGCGCGCGCAAAGGACGGATCCATGAAGAGCCAGATGATCCCCCCGCCTGCGATAACAACCCCCATTGCCACCAAAGCCATCGCCAGCGACATGACGCTGAAATAGGATTTAAGCTCGGCCTGATATTGCGCGCTTCCCGATTTGTACGCCTTGACGATAGCGGGGAAAAAGGCCGCCTGCAGTGCCATCGGCACGAAGAGGGCGCTGTCGGCGATCCGGACGGCCAGCGTATAGCGCCCCAGCTCGCCGATGCTGGCGAACTGTCCCAGCATGACCTGATCGATCCGCATGTAGATGACCGTGCCGATCCCCGCGAGCATCAGCGGAAACCCGGTGACGAGAAGATCGCGAAACAGGCCGGGGTCAAGGCGAAGATGGCCGATATGCCGTCGGAACGGGACCATCATGGCGACCGCCGCGATCCCCAGCAGGACCGCTTCGCCAGCACGCAGCGTGAGAAAGTCCGCAAGTCCGCCACCGAGCGTGATCAGCACCGCGAATGCCGCGGTTGTCGCGACGGTCACGATCACGCGGGGCAGGGCGATGCGTTTTGGCCGCTCCGCCGCCTTGAAGAAAAGCGATGGCGTCTGAAGCGGCAATGTCAAGAGCGTGATCGAAGCGATCAGCACCAGTTCGAGCGAGGTTCCCGCCGGCTGCGGCAAGGCGATCATGGTCGCGATCGCAAGTCCGGCTGCGACAAGCCCGGCCGGAAGGCGAAGCGCCATGGATGTGCAAAGCACCTCGCCGACGTTCTCGCGATCCTCCAGCATATGTTTCGTAACATATTGGTCGAGGCCAGACAGCGTGATCGGCGTGAACAGCGCCACGATGCCGAGCACATAGCCATAGGCCCCGAATCCATCTGCCCCGAGATAGCGGGCAAGCATGAGCGTAACGAGGAAACCCGTGCCCAGACGCACGACCTCGTCGGCCCCCAGCCAGCCGAAATTTCGCAGGCGTTGTTTCAGGTCGATCCCCATTTTCTCGGAAAGCTGCTCCTTCACCGAGGGGCTAGAGCGGGTGCAATAAATAATGGTTAATGATTTCCAGCTAGTGCGGGTAGTCGCTACGAAGCCAAAGGATATCGCGTGAACCTCCAACCCCTATTCCGGCTCTATGCAAGGGCGTTTGCGCGGCCTGTCTTCTACAAGGTGCACCGGCTGCTCTATAACCTCTCGCTGAGGGGGATGGGCGTTCTGAACTGGGAAACCGACGATCTTCAAGGAGAAACCGCGATTCTAAGACGCTTTGTCGCGTCGGCCCCTTCCGGAGCAATCGTTCTCGACGTCGGTGCCAATGTCGGAAAATACTCACGATCGGTCAGGTCGATTGCGCCGCAGGTAAACCTGCACAGCTTCGAACCTTCTCCGCAAGCCTTTGCAGAATTGCAGGCCGCGATGTCCGGTGACGATGTTCGCTGCGTTCGCGCCGCGGTAGGATCGGTAGAGGGAACGGCAACTCTGTTCGACCATGCCGGGGCGGCCGGATCGGGCCATGCCACGCTGCAGGGCGATGTGATCGAACGCATCCACGGCGGGGTTGCCAAGGCGACCCAAGTGCCGGTCATCCGCCTCGACCGCTACATACGCGAAGAGCGAATAGAGAGCGTCTTCTGGTTGAAGATCGATGTCGAGGGGCGCGAAGCGGATGTATTGCGCGGCTTGGGCGATCTGCTCACCACCGGTTTCGAAATTCATCACATCCAGATCGAGTTCAACGAGATGAATGCATTGAGCAAGACCTTCCTCGAAGATCTGTGCGAAATGCTTTCAGGCTACAGGGTCTACCGCATCCTGCCGGGTGGCAAACTGGTGGATATCAGTACAGAGGCGCTGGTATTGCGCGAGATATTTGCGTTTCAGAACTTGCTGTTTTCGAAATCGGATCTTTGCCGACGCTGACGGACAGGCAAATTGCGCATTCTCCACGTCAACCAGTCCGATCGCGATGGCGGAGCCGCCATCGCCGCGCGTCGACTTGTTCTGGCTCAGCGCGAGGCCGGGATCGATGCGCAGATGCTGGTGGTCCGCAAGACCGGCCACGAACAATGGGTTCACCAGTTCGGGTCACCTTTCCTGCGCTCGCGGATCCGTCTGACGCGCGCCGTGACAAAGCGGCTGCTTCGCACATTCTCCCGAACCGATCCGGACGCCATGCGGACGCTTGCATCGGTGCGAACGGGACTTGCGTCGGCGGCGGAGCGTTTCTCTCCCGATTTGATCCATTGGCACTGGGTGGGCGGCGAGGTGATCTCCGTCCCCGAGCTGGCCGAACCGGAATTGCCCGCTGCGTGGACGTGTCACGACCACTGGCCTTTCAGCGGAGTGGAACATTATCCGTCGGCCGCCATTCCAAGGTCCGGCACCGCTTCCGCCAATCTTCCCGACCTCGAGGCGTTTAACCGGAAACGGAAGATGCGTGCCTGGCAGGACTGGCGACCCCATCTGATCTGTCCCAGCATGGCGACCCTGGAACATGCGCGGTCAAGCGAAATAGGCGGCCGCATGCCGGCCTCCGTCATTGGGAATACGATCGATTTCGACGCCTTTCCCGTCATGGCGCGTGACCGGGCGAGGGCAATGCTGAATATTGACGACCGCCGCAGGATCGTCCTCTTCGGCGCGCAGTTCGGGGTGGCCGATCCGCGCAAGGGCTTTGATTTGCTGCTGGATGCAATCGGGCACATGTCCGATGCGGAGCGGGCCGGACATCTGTTGCTCACCTTTGGGGGAAGGGGTGACCGGGCAGCGGTACACGGGATGGAGCGTCGAAGCCTAGGGTTCATCGACGATACGGAAAGGCTGGCGGCTGCCTATGGGGCCGCGAATGTCTTCGTGAATCCATCGCGTCAGGAAACCTTCGGCAATACCACGCTGGAGGCCGTCGCATGCGGGACGCCGGTCGTGGCGTTCGATATGGGCGCTGCCAGCGAGATCATCGCAACACGGGACGCGGGAAGCCTTGTCCGGCCGTGGGACTGCGCCGCGATGGCGCGGGCGATCGTGCGCCATGCCGGGCCGACCGACCCGGCATCGAGAGAGAATATGCGCCGCGAGGCGTTTGCAAGCTTTTCTCCGGCCCGCATTGTCGCGAAGCATGTCGAACTTTATGACCGCCTGATAAGGGGGTCGGATTGATGCCGAATGCCGAGCAACCAGTTTTCACCATCGTCACAGCCAGCTTCAATGCGCTGGACGGGCTGCGCAGAACTGTCGAAAGTGTTGCCGCTCAGGATCATTCCGCTGTCGAGCATATCGTGATCGACGGCGGATCGAGCGATGGCACTCGCGCATATCTCGAGGAGATGGGCGATCGTGTTCGCTGGATCAGCGAGCCTGACGAGGGCATTGGCGACGCGCTGAACAAGGGGATCGCCATGGCCAGCGGCGACTATATACTCGTCCTGCAAGCGGAAGATGTCTTCGTGGACAATGGCGCTCTTGGCCGCGTCGCGGGCGAGCTGGTCGACAGGGGGCGCCATGGACGCATCGATGTGGCGGCCTTCGACGTCATTCTCGACTTCGGTGACCGGCGCGTTCTGCGCAAGGCGAGACCGCTGAGCTTCTTGAGCGATTTCAAGATGACCTGTCCGCATCAGGGAATGTTCGTGTCGCGCGCGCTTTACGAGAAGATTGGCGGGTTTGACGCGACCTACCGGGTGGCGATGGATTACGAATGGCTGCTGCGGGCCCGTAATGCCGGCGCAAGGCTGCTTGCCTTTGACCGGGTCGTCGCGATCATGCCGGCCACGGGGGTCAGCACGCGTACCGACTGGCCATCGGTGTCACATCGGCTGAGTGAGGATCGCAGGTTGCAGGCCCAGCATGCGAGAAATGCCGCGGGACGGGCCGTGAACCGGGTGTTCTGGATGGTCTATCGGCCTTTCAAGCAGGTCAAGTCCCGTATCGGGTCGCGAGCGTCGGCCGCGTGACCGAGCCGCTGACCATCGTCTTGTGCTTCTATAACGAAGAGCGCTGGATCGGGCGCACGCTCGCCAGCCTTGCGGCACAGACGGACCGGCGGTTTTCCCTCGTTCTTGTCGATAATGGCTCGACCGATGGCAGCGTCGCGGCGGTCAGGGCCGCCCTGTCCCATGTGTCCGACATCGAGGTGCGCCTGCTGACAGAGCCGCAGCCTGGCAAGATCCATGCCCTGCGCACCGGGACCATGGCTGCCACGGGACGCTATGTCGCTACCGTCGATGCCGACACGGTCTACCCGCCGCATTATGTGGCCACCTTGCTCGGATTGTTCGAGGACAGGCCGGATGCGTCCTGTGCCATCGCCTTCGGTCTGCCGGCAAAAGGCGTGGGCGGCTGGAGGCATTCCAAGCTTCGTCTGTTCGCACACGCCCTTCCGCGCAAGTGCCATTCGGGAGGTTACGGCCAGACATTTCACCGCACGAAACTGCTGGACTGCGGCGGCTTCGATGCGCGGCGCTGGCCTTTCGTGCTGGAAGATCACGAAATCGTTCACAGGATCGCGGCAGCGGGGCCGATCCTCTATCACCGCGACCTGTATTGCTTCCCCTCGGATCGGCGCAGCGATCGTTCCGCCGTAAGCTGGTCCCTTGGTGAGCGCATTGCCTACAAGCTGTGGCCAGCGGCCGGGATGATGGGTTTTTTTCACCGCATCCTGGCCAGTCGTTTCGCGGCGCGAAAGGCCGATAATCTGGCCCTGCGCAACCAGGACCAGTGGAACGGCGCGCCCTAGGCGATAGCCGTCAGTGTCTGCCGGGCGGCGCGCTGCCAGTCGAAGAAACGCGACGCCTCCCCCTGAAAACCGGCAAGTCGTTTCGCCCGAATGCCGGGGGGCGTGCCATCGGCTGCCATGATGGCGTTCATCCAGCACGCGGCGTCGGCAGAAGGAAGCAAATGCCCCGTCACCCCGTCGATGACGGCGTCGCGCAGTCCGTCGCAATCGGCGGCCAGCACCATTCCGCCCGCCGCTGCCGCTTCGGGAGCGATCAGGCCGAACCCTTCGAATTCGCCGTTTTCCACCGGTATGTTCGGTACCACCACGGCCAGCGCCTCGCGATAGGCGCGCACCAGTGCATCGCCGTGGAGGGGGCCGAGGAAGCGGACGCGCGGATGGTTCAGCAGGGCGCGCTCGGCCGTGCTCCAGCCTGTACCGGCGATGTCGAGGCCGATGCTTTCAGGCAAGAGCGGCAGCACCTCGCGGATGAACCAGCCGCAGCCCTTGCGTTCGATCAGGCGCCCCGCGAACAGTAGCCGTCCGTTATGCCGGCCGTCCGGAGGAGGCGCGGTAATATCGGTCGCCAGCGGCACGACATGCGCGTCGTGCCACCCGGTTTCGTTCAACACTTCGGCGGTGGCGCGGGAATTGGCAATGACGGTGGCGCTGCCCAGCATGCGCGAGCCCAGACGCAGATAGGCGCCGTAAAGCTTGCCCCTGATCCCGCCGCGGCGGTGATAGGATACGTCGGTCCCATGCGCCGCAATCGCGATCCGCCGGATGCCGCGCAATCTTGCCGGCAAGGCCAGCGGCCAGATCGCCATGTCGCCCAGCAGAGCCGCCTTGGGCGCCTGGCGCAGCGAGAGCAGGCGTGCCAGGACCGTGAAGGGAAAGGCAAGCAGGCTGGCAGCATGCGGCGGCATCCCGTTTCGCCGGCCCGGCAGGGCAATGACCTCTACCGCGGCAAAGCTGCCAAGCGCTTCTGCCATCCGCATCGACCATGTTTCCATGCCGCCGATCGCGGGTTGCCATTTGCGGGTGATGAGAACCAGCGAGTTGCGCACGTCGTCAGCCATGGCAGGATCAATAGCCGATCCACAGATCGCCCGTGGGGGGAGGATCCTGCGGGGACTGCGCGGTGGCGGCCCAGACCAGTCGCGCGGGCCGGGAGCCGCGATTGGCAAGATTATGCATGCCCCGCCCGACATCGACGGTTTCGCCTTCGGCAAGCGCAACGCCATCGAGCACGAGACCTTCGCCTTCCGCGCGATATTGGCCCGGCACCAGAAATTCCGATGCTTCCCCGGTCCCCGCTGGCACCGTTTTGCCCGCAAGCCACACCGTTCCCCAATAGTTCACGTAATTGCCGCGCCAGGCGCGGGAATCCTCGGGCAGAAGGACGGCGGCATGATCGCCCTTCAATGCGGCGGTGACCATGGTGTCGTTCTCTATCAGCAGCGGAATCGCCTGCCGCTCCATCGCTGCGCGATAGCTGCTGCTGCCCGCGCGGCGGTATTGTTCCATGCCCCACGGCGTCATGAAGCCGTTGACCTTGCGAAAGGCCGGGATCATCCCGCTGTGATCGAAATATGCGGTTCCTTGCGGGAACATCTTCTGCACGGCGTCCGAAACGGCACGCTGCCTGGGCAGGACCTGGCGGTCGTCGGTGACCCAAGTGGCCAGCGCGATCACCAGCATGATCGCCATGACCGGGACGGCGCCGAAGCGCGCGATGGTTCCGCGCAGTCCGCAAGTGACCGCCACCGCCAGCGGCGGCAGCAAAAAGACGTAATAATAGCCTGCCGTATTGCGATAGAAGGCAAGCGTCAGCACCGGCAGCCATAATCCCGCCAATGCGCATTTTTCATGCGCCGACAATGCGCTGCGCGCGATGGTGACGGGACCGGCAAGGATCAGCACCGCGAGGAGCGGCGCCAGACTGGCGGCTTTTACGATCATCGGCCAATATGGCGGCAGGCCGACAAAGAACATGTCACTGGCAGAGCGGTTCAGTACGGCGGCAGCCCGCGCCTGCGTGCCGCGCGCATCGGCACCGGCACCGGCATCGGCATCGGCATGGGCGGAAACCAGCGCAGGATCGGGATGAACGGGGCCGGCGATCTGGCCGGAGTGCCAGACATAGAGCGCAAGGAACACGGCCAGCGCGGCCACCGCAATGCCCGCGATCCTCAGCGCGGCGGCGCGGGTGCGGCCTGCATCGGCCCAGCGCATCCATGCCAGACCGGCAAATGCAGGTGCGAACAGCACCGCCTTGATCGTAATCATGCCCGCCATGCCGATCAGCGCCCCGATCAGGGCGGCGCTCCACCAGCCAAGCGATGCGCGGGCGAGGAGGGCAAGCGCGACCATCAGCGTGGCCGTGACCGGCGGATCGACGCGGAACGACATGCCGTGCTGCAGCACATAGCCCGCCGAGATGTAGCCGAGCGCAGCCAGTACGGAGGTCAGCCGGTCCGCGAAGCGCCGCGCCAGTGCATAAATGCACACGATCGTCACGCATTCGCAGACGAACATCGCCAGACGCGCGGTCAGGATATGATCGATCGCGCTGCCTGGCATATCCACAAGCCAGCGGAAGCCATGGACGTGAAGGGTCTGGAGCGGGGTCTCCAATTCGCCGCGCCCAAATTGCGCGACCTGGCCGTAGAAGAAGAACTCGTCCCAATTGATCGCCCTGCTGAAGATCAGCGTGCATTGCAGGGCGAGCAGCAGGATGATTGAGGCGGCGCCCACGTGGACGCTGCCGAGGGAGGGCAGCGTGCGTCCTGCGGCGGGGCGCCGGGGGCCGCTGGTCAAAAGCGAGTCCATAGGGCTCCCTCCAGTCGGTCGCGTGGCGGCAAATCGGGATGTCGGCCCCAGATCAGCCGCGCATCGGTTTGCCCTGCAGGCGCGAGGCGATACTCGCCGCGCTCGACGTCCACGATTTCTCCAGCCTGTCTGACCCGGCCGTCGAATTCGACCGGTCCGCCAATAACGGTGTAGGCACCGGGCACCAGGAAATGCGTGACACGCGGCGGATCGCCCGCAGCGATGTCGCGGCCCGCGACAAAGATGGCGCCCGTCACGTGAACATAGTTCTCGCGCAGCGCGGCCGTATCGGCCGGCAGGAAAATGTCGTTCTCGGGATCGTCAAGCGCACCGAACAGCCACCAGTTCGTCAGCAGCAGCGGAACGGGCTCTCGCTCCATGGCGGCCGCATATGCGGGCACTCCATTGGCGACATAGCCCTTCATGCCCCATGGCGTCATGAAACCGTTGCGCTTGGGAAAGCCGGCCAGCATTCCGGGGTGATCGAAATAGGCGACCGGCTCCGGGAAAATGCGATGCACCTCACCGATCAGCGCGCGCTGATTGGCAAGTACATCTGCGCGCTCATCCGCGAGGATTGCCATGGACGGAGCGACAAGGGCAGCGGCGATCAGGGCGACCGGAACCCGATCGCGCAACGGGGTGATGGCCGCAGTGGCGGCGACGCACAGCGGCGCGAGCATGAAGACGAAGAAATAGCTCGCGGTGTTCTCGTAGAAAGCGAATGTGAGGACGGGTAGCCACAGGCTTGCCAGGGCGATGCGTTGCGGGCTCGTGAAGCGGCCCTTGCGCGCCAGGACAAAAGGTGTCGCAACCGCCAGCGCCGTCAGCCCGGGGGTCAGGATCCAGCCTTTCAGGATCATGCCCAGATTATTGGGCATCCCAAGAAAGAACATGCGGTTCATGCCGTCTGCCAGCAAATGCGACGATGCGGCATTGGCCTTCGCCACGCCGCCAGACGGATCGCCCGCTGCGCCGGTGACGCCGCTTGCGTGCAAGGCATAGAAAGCCGCAAACGCAGCCAGGGTCATGACGGCGAACAGGGCCAGCCGGATGAGCGCGGATCCCGCCCGGGTCTCACCGCGCCAGCGAAGCAGGGCGATGCCGGCAAAGGGCGGGGCGTAGAAAATCGCCTTGATCGTGAACATGGCCGCCAATGCCGCCAGCGCCGCTCCGGCAGCCGCCATGATCCAGAAGCGCGGTCCATGCAGGGGCATCCAGATCAACAGCGCAAGCGATGCCATCAACGCAGCGGTCGCAGCCGGATCGGCGCGGAAGGAAAACCCGTGCTGCAGCACATAGGCTGCCGACAGGTACGACAAGGCGCACAGCAGCGCTCCGGCCGTATCGGCGAAACGGCGCGCCACCGCGAAGATGGAGCCAAGGATCACCATCTCGAAACCCAGCATCACCGTGCGGCCCGCGATGATCGCATCGATGGTGTCGGAGAAGCGCGCCGGAAGCCAGCTGAAGATCCGGACGTGGATCGACTGGAGAGCCCGGGCCAGATGGCCGTCGGCGAAGCGGGCCACCTCGTCGTAATAGAAGAATTCGTCCCAGTTGATGGCGCGCGTGTGCACCATCACCGCTTGTGCAACCAGCAGCAGCGCGATGGCGGCAGCCGGCCATACGGCGCTTTGTGCGTCGGGCCGCGTGGCCATGGTCGGGGCCCCGGCCGGCAGGGCCGCAGCGGTCATGGCTTAACGGCTCCGGCGGGCGGAAGCAGGGCCGGACAGACCGGGAAGAGGCACGATATCGGCGACCGCGTCCTCGGCCTTCGTTTCGGCTTCCGGTTCGTCATGCGGGCGAACGGCGGTGCCTTGATCCTGCTCGGCCAATCGCGCCTCCAGCTTGCGGACCTTGTGCAATGTCGCTTCCAGCAGCTTGCGATTGGCGGTGATCAGATCTGCCAGCATGCCCATCACCGCCACCAGTGCGCCCAGCACCAGCAGAGAGCCGCCAATGACGAGCGACTGGATATGACCGCTGCCATCGCCGTTCACATAGAACCACATGAACCGCAGGATCGGCAGCAGGCCCGCCAGCGTCAGAAGCAGACCGGTGCCGACGAAAACGCGCAGCGCGTTATAGGTCGTATAGGCCCGCGCGATCGTCACGCCGGTCTGCCCGATGAACCGCGGGATGGTGGTGAACAGGCGCGAGGGGCGCGTTGCGGGATGGGTGCGGACCGGGACGCTGACGATCGCCATGCGCTTGCGCCCGGCCTGGATCAGCATGTCGGTGGTATAGCTGAACTCGGTCGTGATGGTCAGGCGCTGCGCCGCTTCGCGGCTGATGGCGCGAAATCCGCTGACCGCATCGGTGATGTCGGTACCCGACAGCCTTCGCACGACGGCGCTGCCCATCCTTTGCAGCCGCCGCTTGAACGGGCCGAAATGGGCGTTCTTTCCCACGCCCCGGTCGCCGATGACGATATCGGCCTCGCCCCGCAGGATCGGCTGGACGAGCGCGGCGATGTCGGCGCCCTCGTATTGTCCGTCGGCATCGGTGTTCACGATGATGTCGGCGCCCGCGGCAAGGCACGCGTCGAGCCCGGACTGAAACGCATTGGCAAGCCCGCGATTGCGGCGGTGCCGCACGATGTGACGCACGCCCCACTGCCGGGCCACCTCGGACGTATTGTCATTCGACCCGTCGTCGATAATCAGCACTTCGATCGCATCGATTCCGGCAATCTCACGCGGCAATGCGGCCAGAGTCGCGGGCAGGTCCTCCGCCTCGTTCAGGCACGGAATCTGGATGATAAGCCGCGTCAATGTCATTCCCCCTGCCGCGCAGAATAGTCGATGGCGCGGGTATGGGCAATTCGGCTTGAAAAAACGTTAACCATGAGCGCGGCGCATGGACCGCGCGCGCGCCTCATTCGAAGCGCGCACGGTAATCCCGCAGCGCATCGATCAGCCCGTCACGCAGTGAAATGGAAGGCATCCACCCCATCGCTTGCAGCCTGGTGCCGTCCATGATCTTGCGCGGCGTGCCGTCCGGCTTGGTCGTGTCGAATTCCATCCTGCCGCCGAAACCGGCGATCCCGGCGATCAGCGCGGCAAGATCGGCGATCGATATTTCCTGGCCGCTTCCCACGTTCACATGGCTTTCGTCCGAATAGTTCCTGAGAAGGAATACGCATGCATCGGCCAGATCGTCGACATGCATGAATTCGCGAAGCGGCTTGCCGGTCCCCCAGACGACCACGGTTTCGTCTCCCGCCGCCTGGGCAGCGGCGGTCTTGCGGATCAGCGCGGGGATCACGTGGCTGCCGTCGAGGTCGTAATTGTCGCCCGGCCCGTACAGATTGGTCGGCATGGCCGATATGAAGTCGCAGCCATATTGCCGGCGATAGGCCTGGCACAGCATGATTCCCGCGATCTTGGCAGCGGCATACCATTGATTGGTGGGCTCGAGCGGCCCGGTCATCAGGCTTTCCTCGGCGATGGGTTGCGGTGCCATCCGGGGGTAGATGCACGAGGAGCCGAGGAACAGCAGCTTGGCGCACTGCTGCTGGCGGGCGGCCTCTATCAGATTGGCCTCGATCATGAGATTGTCATACAGGAATTCGGCCGGGCGGCTGTCATTCGCCTTGATCCCGCCGACACGCGCTGCCGCTATGATAACGGCTTCGGGCGCATTATCCGCAAACCAGCCGCGAACCGACGCCTGTTCGCGCAGGTCGATCGAGCGCGGGGCGGTCAGGATCTGGCAATCCTCTCTGGCCAGGCGGCGTATCAAGGCCTGTCCGACCATGCCGCGATCGCCTGCGACATAGATCCGCCGACCGCTGAGCGGGAAAATCATGTATTGTCCTTCGAGATCGGCGCCTCGCGCATGACCTGCATGTCGGCCGCGACCATTTCGCGCACCAGCTCGCGCACCGGCGTCTCGTGCCGCCATCCCAGTTCGCGCTGCGCCTTTGACGGATCGCCCAGCAGCAGATCGACTTCGGTCGGACGGAAATAACGCGTGTCGATTTCCAGCAGGCAACGACCGGTTTTCCGGCAATAGCCCTTCTCATCGACGCCCGCGCCGCGAAATTCGATCGGAATGCCCGCATCCTCGAATGCCCAGAGCACGAAATCGCGTACCGACGTCGTTTCCCCCGTCGCCAGAACATAATCGCCGGGTTCGTCCTGCTGGACCATTTGCCACATGCCGCGCGCATATTCGCGGGCATGACCCCAGTCGCGCCGCGCATCGAGATTGCCGATATACAGCCTGCTCTGCCGGTTCAGGGCGATGGCCGCCGCCGCGCGGGTGATCTTGCGTGTGACGAAGGTTTCGCCGCGTAGGGGGCTTTCGTGGTTGAACAGGATCCCGTTGGAGGCATGAATGCCATAGGCCTCGCGGTAATTGACCGTGATCCAGTAGGCGTAGAGCTTGGCCACCGCATAGGGCGAGCGCGGATAGAAGGGCGTGCTCTCGCTCTGCGGCACCTGCTGGGCAAGGCCATAAAGTTCGCTGGTCGATGCCTGGTAGAATCGCGTGCGCTTCTCCAGCCCCAATATGCGAATGGCCTCCAGCAGCCGCAACGTGCCCATGGCGTCGGCGTTGGCGGTGTATTCGGGGGTCTCGAAGCTGACCTGCACGTGACTTTGCGCAGCCAGATTGTAGATCTCGTCGGGTTGCACTTCCTGGACGATACGGATCAGATTGGTGGCGTCGGTCAAGTCGCCATAGTGCAGCTGGAAAGTCTGGTTCTGGGTATGGGGGTCCTCATAGATGTCTTCGATCCTGCCGGTGTTGAAAGAAGACGAACGCCGTTTCACGCCATGAACGATGTAATTCTTTTGCAGCAGCAGCCGTGCGAGATAGGCTCCATCCTGCCCGGTGACCCCGGTAATAAGTGCTGTCTTGCCGCTCATGATGTCCTCGTGCTGCGTCACGGGCAAAACCGTGCGTCAAGGGTTCCGGCATGGCAAGCCGGCTGCGCGGCTTGTCATCAGCAAGCCGGCGGTCGCTGAATGGCACCGGATGTGGAGGACACCGCCGCTTGCTGGCTTTGCGCACGGCCGCTGGGGCGGCGGGTGGAGAAGCATCATCCGGTGCCCAAGAGCCGGGGCGGGCGCGTCACGGTAGGGGTGCATCCAATCTGCCACCGCACGCTGCATGCGCGCTTTACCAATGCGGAGCTTGGGCGGCTGGGCGGGGATGTCGATGCGATCAGGCGCGATCCCGACATCGCCGCATTCCTGCGCTGGATCGCGGGCAAGCCGCCCGATTTCCATGCGCCGACGAAAAAGCGGCGCTGATCGCCTCAGGCGAGGCGCAGCAGACGTTCGAGCAGACCCGGCTTTTCCATCGGCTGGATGCGGCCATAACGCTGACGGCGCAGGTTCGCGTCGGAGAAGGGACGCGGACTGCTCCAGGCGTCCTTGCCCGATCGGTGGAAACTGTATCTCGACATGCTCTTGCCCCCTTGGCAGCCGAATTGACTATGCCGCAGCCTTTAGGGAGCGGGGCGGACTTGTGGGGATGAGGCGGCGACTTATCCACAAAACGGGGGCTTACATCGGTCAAGACTGGCGTGCGGGCGGGGGCGGCGCGCCTGCGGGGGCCTCGGCCAAGCTGCTGGGGCCACAAGGCTTTCGCGGGAGACCGGACCCGAAAGCCACAGGGTGCGAACCAAATGAAAAGGCCCGCGCGGCGGCGGGCCTTGTGGAGCGTGGCGGGTCGGCGCCGGGCGCCAGAGTCGCGCCGCGTTCAGTCCTCGACGTGTTCGGCCAGCACGGTCAGCCCGTTGTCGCCCACTTCGGCGAAACCGCCCGAAACGGTGATGATCTCGGGCGATGCGCCCGCCGTCTTGTAGATGCGCATCTGGCCGTCGGCGATGGTCGACATGAAGGGGGCGTGGCCTTCAAGGACACCGAACGCACCCTCGCTGCCGGGGACTTCCACCATGTGGACGTCTTCCGAGCGGACCAGCTTGGCCGGGGTTACGAGTTCGAAATGCAGCGCCATCGTTTCAGCTTTCAGTCAAAATCGTGAAGGAGGGGCGGAAGCGGAGGCCTCCGCCCGTCTCGATCGTGCTTAGGCGTCTTCGGCCAGCTTCTTGGCCTTCTCGACCGCCTCGTCGATGCCGCCGACCATGTAGAAGGCCGCTTCGGGCAAATGGTCGTATTCGCCTTCGACCACGGCCTTGAACGACTTCACCGTGTCTTCCAGCTGGACGAACTTGCCCGGGATGCCGGTGAAGACCTCGGCGACGTGGAACGGCTGCGACAGGAACTTCTGGATCTTGCGCGCGCGCTGGACGGTCAGCTTGTCCTCTTCCGACAGCTCGTCCATGCCCAGAATGGCGATGATGTCCTGCAGCGACTTGTACTTCTGCAGCGTCTCCTGAACGGCGCGGGCGGTTTCGTAATGCTCGGTGCCGACGACGCGGGGCTCCAGAACGCGGCTGGTCGAATCCAGCGGGTCGACCGCGGGATAGATGCCCAGTTCCGAAATCGCGCGGTTCAGCGTGGTCGTCGCGTCAAGGTGAGCGAACGAGGTGGCCGGCGCAGGGTCGGTCAAGTCGTCGGCGGGCACGTAGATGGCCTGCACCGAGGTGATCGAACCCTTGGTGGTCGAGGTGATGCGTTCCTGCAGCGCGCCCATGTCGGTCGACAGGGTCGGCTGATAGCCCACGGCCGAGGGAATACGGCCGAGCAGCGCCGACACTTCCGAACCCGCCTGGGTAAAGCGGAAGATGTTGTCGACGAAGAACAGCACGTCCTGCCCTTCCTGGTCGCGGAAATATTCGGCCATGGTCAGGCCCGACAGCGCCACGCGGGCACGCGCGCCCGGGGGCTCGTTCATCTGGCCGAACACGAGCGCAACCTTCGACCCTTCCGAGGTCGCATTGCCATCGGCGTCCTTGGCGATGACGCCCGCGTCGAGGAATTCGTGATAGAGGTCGTTGCCCTCGCGGGTACGCTCACCCACGCCCGCGAACACGGACACGCCGCCATGGCCCTTCGCGATATTGTTGATCAGTTCCTGGATGAGCACGGTCTTGCCCACGCCGGCGCCGCCGAACAGGCCGATCTTGCCGCCCTTTGCATAGGGCGCGAGCAGGTCGATGACCTTGATGCCGGTGACCAGAATGGCCGCTTCGGTCGACTGGTCGATGAATTCCGGGGCCTTGGCGTGGATCGGTGCATACATGTCCGAACCGACGGGGCCCATCTCGTCGATGGCTTCGCCGACGACGTTCATGATGCGGCCCAGCGTCTTGGGGCCGACCGGGACCGAGATCTGCTTGCCGGTGTTCGAAACCGGCTGGCCGCGGGTCAGGCCGTCGGTGCCGTCCATGGCGATGGTGCGCACGGTGTTCTCGCCAAGGTGCTGAGCGACTTCGAGGACGAGGCGGTTGCCATTGTTCTCGGTCTCGAGCGCGGTGAGGATCGCGGGCAGTTCGCCTTCGAACACGACGTCGACGACGGCGCCGATGACCTGGCTGATCTTGCCCTGTGCGGGGACATTGGAAGTGCCCGAAAAGTCGAGCGAGGGTGCGGTGGCCATGGGTGTTTCCTTGCCTTTAACTTACAGCGCTTCCGCGCCAGCAATAATCTCGATGAGTTCGGTGGTGATCGCGGCCTGGCGGCTGCGATTGTACTGGATGGTCAGCTTCTGGATCAGGTCGCCGGCGTTGCGCGTGGCGTTGTCCATCGCGGTCATCGACGCGCCCTGTTCCGACGCATTGTTCTCAAGCAGCGCCTTGAAGATCTGTGTCTTCAGATAGCGGGGCAGCAGCGCCTCGAGGATTTCCTCCTCGCCGGGCTCGTACTCCACCACCGCGTCGCTGTCGGGCGCGGCGGTTTCGGGCGCGGCGACCGGAATGATCTGCTGCTCGGTCGGGATCTGCGCCAGCGCCGACTGGAAGCGCGAATAGAATAGATGCGCCACGTCGAAACGGCCATCCTGGTACATGCCGACCAGCTCGTCCGCGATCTGCTCGGCCTCGTTGAAGCCGGGTTCGCGCACCTGCGTGGTGTCGAACTGCACGCCGATCCGGTCGGGGAAGGTGCGCCGGATCACCGGACGGCCCTTGCGGCCGATCAGGTAGAATTCGACGTCCTTGCCGTCCGCGATCAGGGCGCGCGCCTTGACCAGCGCGGCCTTGACGATGTTCGAGTTGAACGCGCCCGCCAGACCCTTGTCCGAGTTGGCGACGACCAGCAGGTGCTTCTGATCCGATCCGGTGCCCGCGAGCAGGCGCGGGGCCTGGTCGTTCTTGCCGACCTTGCCGGCAAGGCTTGCCATCACGCCCGTCAGCCTTTCGGCATAGGGACGCGCGGCTTCCGCCGCGGCCTGCGCCTTGCGCAGCTTTGCGGCGGCCACCATCTGCTTGGCCTTGGTGATCTTCTGGGTCGACTTGACCGAGTTGATCCGACCCTTGAGTTCCTTCAGCGAGGCCATTTCGGCTCCCTAGCTAGTGTTCTCTTGGGGCTCAGGCGAACTGCTTGGCGAAAGCGTCGAGCGCGGCGACGGTCTTGTCCTTCGTCTCGCCCTCGAACTTCTGCGTGGTGCGGATCTCTTCCAGCACCCCGGCATGCTGCGAACGCATGAACGACAGCATCTCTGCCTCGTACTCGGTCACGCGGTCGACGGCGACGCTGTCGATATAGCCATTGGTGCCCGCGAAGATCGACACGACCTGCTCCTCGAACGGCATCGGCGCGAACTGCGGCTGCTTCAGCAGCTCGGTCAGGCGTGCGCCGCGGTTCAGCAGCTTTTGCGTCGAGGCGTCGAGGTCCGAACCGAACTGCGCAAAGGCCGCCATTTCGCGGTACTGCGCCAGCTCAAGCTTGATCGAGCCCGCGACCTTCTTCATCGCCTTTGTCTGCGCGGCGCCGCCGACGCGGCTGACCGACAGGCCGACGTTGATGGCCGGGCGGATGCCCTGGAAGAACAGGCCGGTTTCAAGGAAGATCTGGCCGTCGGTGATCGAGATCACGTTGGTCGGAATATAGGCCGACACGTCGCCCGCCTGCGTCTCGATGATGGGAAGCGCGGTCAGCGAACCGGCGCCGTTTTCCTCGTTCATCTTGGCCGCGCGCTCAAGCAGGCGGCTGTGCAGGTAGAACACGTCGCCGGGGTATGCCTCGCGGCCCGGAGGACGGCGCAGCAGCAGCGACATCTGGCGATAGGCGACGGCCTGCTTGGAAAGATCGTCATACACGATCACGGCGTGCATGCCGTTGTCGCGGAAAAACTCGCCCATCGCGCAGCCGGTATAGGGCGCGAGGAACTGCAGCGGGGCAGGCTCCGACGCGGTGGCGGCGACGACGATGGAATATTCCATCGCGCCGTTTTCTTCCAGCGCGCGCACGATCTGCGCGACGGTCGAACGCTTCTGACCGACGGCGACATAGATGCAGTAGAGCTTCTTGCTCTCGTCGTCTCCGGCGTTGACTTCCTTCTGGTTGATGAAGGTGTCGATGGCGACGGCGGTCTTGCCGGTCTGGCGGTCGCCGATGATCAGCTCGCGCTGGCCGCGGCCGACGGGGACGAGGGCGTCGACGGCCTTGAGGCCGGTCTGCACGGGTTCGTGCACCGACTTGCGCGGGATGATGCCGGGCGCCTTGACCTCGACGCGCGAACGCTTGTCGGCGACGATCGGGCCCTTGCCGTCGATCGGATTGCCCAGCGCGTCGACGACGCGGCCCAGCAGGCCCTTGCCAACGGGCACGTCGACGATGGTGCCGGTCCGCTTGACCTGCGTGCCTTCCTTGATGGCGGCGTCCGAGCCGAAGATCACGACGCCGACATTGTCGGCTTCGAGGTTCAGGGCCATGCCCTGCGTGCCGTCGGCGAATTCGACCATCTCGCCGGCCTGCACCTTGTCGAGGCCGTGGATGCGGGCGATGCCGTCACCCACCGAGAGGACGGAACCGACCTCGCTCACCTGTGCTTCGGTGCCGAAGCTGGCAATCTGGTCCTTGATGACCTTCGAGATTTCTGCGGCGCGGATTTCCATGTTCTAAGTGCCTTTTACTAAGGACCCCAGTTCAAGCGAACAGGTGAGGTCAGCCCTTCATGGCCTGGGCGAGAGTGTTGAGACGGGTGCGGATCGAGCTGTCGATCTGGCGGCTGCCGATCTTGACGATCAGCCCGCCAAGGATCGACGGATCGACCTCGGTACGGATCTTTACATCGCGGCCTTCGCGCGCGGTCAGTTTCTGGGTCAGCGCGCTCAGCTGCGTATCGTTCAGCGGGTGCGCGGTGGTGACATTCGCGGTCACCTCGCCGCGCTGGGCGGCGGCGATGGTGGCGAACGCGCGGATCATGTCGGGCAGGCTGGACAGGCGGCGGTTCTTCGCCAGCACGCCCAGGAAATTCTTGGTCAGCGGCGCGAGGTGCAGATAATCGGCAACGCCCGCCATGGCAGAGGCGGCCTGCTTGCGGCCGATCTCGGGGTCTTTCAGCAGCGCGGCAAGGTCGGCCGATTCGGCAATCGCCGAACGCAGCTTCTCAAGGTCGTTCTCGACCGCGGTGACCTGATTCTCGTCCACTGCCAGTTCGAACAGTGCCGAGGCGTAGCGCCCCGCAAGACTGGCCGTGATGCCGCCCGTATTCTCCACGCTTGTCCTGTCCTCATGCATGCCGTGAAAACGGCCAAACCCCCGAAACGCACCTGCCGGATCATTGCTACCCCATCTTTAAGTAGCGCAAATGCCCGGCACGCGAGGGGCGTCCGTCACGGCGGCGCGCCTAGCAATGAAACCGGCTTATGACAACCGGCGCGCGGTGTGTTTTGCGGGGTAATGCCGCCTGCCGTGATCGCCAGCCGGGGATCGGCGGCCAAATCGGCGCGATTCAGCCGTTTTCGCCGCTCGCCTTATTCTCGGCCCCGGCGGTTTCCTCTTCGGCGGGGATCGTGGCCGCGGGTTCGCAGCGATAGACCAGCCGCTCGTTCGGGGTTTCGGGCAGCAATTGGCGAATCGCCTCCTGCTGGTCGCCAAGATCGCGCGCCGCATCCTCGCCTGCACCGCACGCGGGCGCCTGATAAGACGCGCGGGCCTCCCTCGCGGCGTTCATCGTATTCAGGTCGAGGAAATAGCGGTCGGTGCGCAGCATCCGCCTGGCAGGGTCATAGCGCGAGACCGAAATCGTCTGCTCGCCCTCGGGCACCAGGATCCGCGACCAGCCATCGGACGACAGGCCGTACTGGGTGCGCCCGTTGACGCAGCCGTCCTGGTTCCATTGCAGTTCGAGGTCATTGCTGTTCGACACGGTCACGCGGCTGCGATCGGGCAGGAAACGGCACAGGAAGCGGCCGCGATCGACATCGGGCGAGGGCACGCGCGCGTCGCTGCGCTTGGTCAGCACGGCGCGCTGCGCATCGTCGCCGCGCGCGATCACGTCGCTGACCGACGGGCGCGCCAGCCATGCCGCCAGCGCCGCCAGCAGCGAGAACCCGGCAAAGGCACCCGCGGCCAGCGCCTGTTCGCGGCGGCGGTTGTCGAGCAGATAGACCGCGCCAAGCCCGCTCATCATCGCGAACACCACCATCAGCCCGGCAAGGCCCATCAGCGTCTCGCGCTCGTCTAGCGCTTCCAGTTCGGCGATGCGTGCGGCCTTTTCGGCGGCAAGGCTGCGTTCGTTCGCGGCGGCGGCCAGCCGCGCGCGGCGTTCGGCATCCTCGCGCAGGTTTCGCGCCGTCTCCTCGGCGTCGAGATCGGCGAGCGAACGGCACTTGGTGGCGCTGGTGCTGGGCGTGACGCCCGCCGCGCGCAGGAAGGGCGCAAGCTCGCGCATCGAGACGGCGAAATAGAATTCCGAATCGCTGCCATTGTCGCTGATCGTGCCGAAGGCGTTGACGCCGACGACGCGACCGCAGGGATCGAGCAGCGGCCCGCCCGAATTGCCGACGCCGATCGCCGCGGTGTGCAGGATCGTGTCGTAATCGGCCGAGGTGCGGCCCGCCGACACCTGCCCGCGCGTCTTCACCGGTGCCTGCGGCGAGGTCAGCCCGTTGAGGCCCAGCCCCAGCGCCTGGTCGACATTGGCGGGATAGCCGACGGCATAGACATCCTGCCCATCCTCGACCCGCCCGGAATAGAGCGTCGAGACGGGCAGCGAGGCATCCTCGGTCAGTTCGACCAGGGCGAGATCGACATCGCCCGCGATGCGCACGATGCGCGCGAAATAGCCGGTGCGGCCCTGCGCGGGCACGATGCCGAGGCGCAGCCGGTCATCGTCCATCAGCGGGGCGAGGACATGGGCGTTGGTGACGATCAGCTTGGGCGTGACGGCAAAGCCGGTGCCGTGGCCGATGACGTCATAGCCCGACGCATCGCGCATCACGATGACCACGCGCACGACCGAGCGGGCCGTGGCATTGATGTCGGCGGTATCCGCGCGCACGGCAGGCGCGCCGCCCAGCAGCGAGCCGGTCGCGACAAGCGCCAGCAGCAGCGCCGCGGCCATGCCGCGCGCCAGCCGCGCGATGCGGCGTCCCAGGTTTCCGAAACTCATCCCAGCGTCCATGGCTGCGGGCCTTAGCGACTTTCGGATCGCCATGGCAGGGGGTATGTCGGGGCGTCCCACAGGGTTTTTCGCAAGCAAATCCGGTTTGATCGCGGCTTTCGGGATGCGGGCTGCGCGGCGGGAGGCTAGAACGTATCCCATGACGCTGGTCCCGCCCCTCCCGCTGCCCGAAGCAGAAGCGCTTGCCGCCTTCGCGCGCCGCGACCGCCGCTATGACGGGCGCTTCGTCGTGGGGGTGCGCACGACCGGCATTTATTGCCGCCCCAGCTGCCCCGCGCGCAGGCCGAGGCCGGAGAACATGGCGCTGTATCCCGATATTCCCTCGGCGCAGGCGGCGGGGCTGCGCGCCTGCAAGCGTTGCCTGCCCGACGATGCGATGCAGGACCGCGAGGCGGTGCGCGCCGCGCTGGATGCAATCCGGGGGCAGGGCGGACCTGTGACGCTGTCCGTTCTGGCGGAGCGGACGGGTTACTCACCCGACCACCTCGCGCGCATTTTTCGCCGCGCGGTGGGCCTCAGCCCCGCCGAATATGGCCGCGCACTGCGGCTGGAGCGTGCGCGCGATGCGCTGGGACAGGAAGCGAACGTGACCGATGCGATACTGGAGGCAGGCTATGAAACCCCCTCGCGCTTTTATGACGAGGCGAAGGACCGGCTGGGCATGACCCCCTCGGCATGGCAGCGCGGTGGGGAGGGGGTGACGATCCGCTGGGCCGTGGTCCCGACGACTCTGGGCGACATGCTGGTCGCGGCGACGGACAAGGGCATCTGCCGCCTGTCGTTCGGCGAGGGTGTCGATTCATTGGCGCAGCGTTTTTCGCGCGCGGAACTGGTCGAGGGCGGCGAAGAATTCACCGGTCTGCTCCGCCGCGTCATCGCCGAGGTCGAGGCCCCCGGCAGCGATCCGGACATCTCGCTCGACGTGAAGGGCACCGCCTTTCAGGAGCGGATCTGGGCCGAACTGCGCCGCATTCCGGCGGGCGAAACGCGCAGCTATGCCCAGCTTGCGGCAGCGGCAGGCCATCCGAAAGCCGTGCGCGCGGCAGGCAGCGCCAATGGCGCGAACAATGTCGCGGTGCTGATCCCCTGCCACCGCGTGGTGCGGTCGGATGGCAGCGTCGGCGGCTATGCCTATGGGCCAGAGATCAAGAGCGCGCTGCTGGAGCGCGAGAAGCGGCGCTAGCCCCGCGCCCAGCCCTTGCTGGCGGGCACCAGCGCGTCCAGCACGTCCTTCGCGCTGTCCAGATATTCGCGGCGCCGGTCCTCGTCCATCCGGTCCCACGTCGAATAGACCCGCGCCACCCGGTTGTTGCTTTCAAGCAGCTTGCGATTGCGTACCATGAAATCCCAGTAGAGCGGATTGAACGGGCAAGCCCCTTCGCCGGTCTTCTTCGACACCGAATAGCTGCATTTCCGGCAGTAATCCGACATTTTGTTGATGTAGTTTCCGCTCGACGCATAGGGTTTGGTCGCCAGCCGCCCCTTGTCGGCCCACAGCGCCATCGCCGCCACATTGGGCAGTTCGACCCACTCATAGGCGTCGGCATAGACCACCAGGAACCAGTC
Organism: Croceicoccus sp.; assembly: GCF_983967925.1. Taxonomy (NCBI): domain Bacteria; kingdom Pseudomonadati; phylum Pseudomonadota; class Alphaproteobacteria; order Sphingomonadales; family Erythrobacteraceae; genus Croceicoccus; species Croceicoccus sp. Next base: position 55,035 of record NZ_CFETID010000016.1, read on the forward strand.
CTCGACCTCCTGCGGTTTCACCCCCGCAATCAGCGCGAAATTGCCCAACACCATCAGACGCTGGATGTGGTGCGCATGCGCATTCTCGCGCGTCGATCGGACCGCCTCGGCCATGCAGAGCATGTCGGTTTCGCCGGTCCAGTAGAATTCGGGCAGCGGGCGGTGGGCGTCCAATGCGTTGGCCTCGGCCAGTTCGGGCATTTCCAGCCAGTACATGCCGCGGATATATTCGCGCCAGCCGATGATCTGGCGGATGAAGCCCTCCACCGCGTTGATCGGGGCCTTGCCGTCCTTCCACGCCTTTTCCGCACGGCGGCAGCATTCGACCGGATCGAGCAGCCCCAAGTTGATCGATGTCGATAGCAGCGAGTGATAGAGATCGTCCTCCCCCGTCACCATCGCGTCCTGATAGGTGCCGAAATCGGGCAGGCGGTCAGCGACGAAGGCATCCAGCGCCTTTTCCGCCTGCGCCGCCGTCACCGGCCAGCCGAAATGGTCGAGGCTGCCGAAATGCGCGTCGAAACGGCGGGCGACCATCGCGATCACCTCTTGCGTCACATCGTCGGGTTCGAACTTGGGCGCGGGCGGCGGGTCCATGTGCTTGTCCGGCGAGGCGCGATTGTCGTGGTCATAGTTCCACTGCCCGCCCGCCGGCTCTTCGCCTTCCATCAGCAGGCCGGTCTTGGCACGCATCTCGCGATAGAAATTCTCCATCCGCAGCGTGCGCCGACCCTGCGCCCAGCCGATGAACTCGGGGATCGAGCACAGGAAGCGGTCGTCGGGCAGGATTTCCAGCGGCACGTCCAGCGGACCCTTCAGCCCCTGCAGAGCCTTGAGCACGCGCCATTCGCCCGGCTCGACGATGCGAACCTCGCGTGCATCGTGGCGCTCGACTGCGCGCGTGATCTCGCCGGTGAAGCTGCCGCTGTTCCCCTCGTCCTCAAGCGCGATGTAATCGACCGTCCAGCCGCGGTCCCGCAACTCGGCGGCGAAGTGACGCATCGCAGACAGGATCAGCGCGATCTTGGCCTTGTGGTGCCGGACATAGGTCGTCTCCTCGGCGACCTCCATCATCAGCACGACCGCATCCGCCTTGTCACAGCCTTCCAGGCTGGCAAGCGAATGGGTCAGCTGGTCGCCGAGGACCGGGATCAGGACGGGACTGGTCATGTCAGGGCCGGGCATTCTGGCTTGCGGCGCTGCCTCAGCTCAGCATCGGCTCCACACCCGGCTCGGCCTTGGCGCGGGCGGACTGATAGGCGGGGCGCTCGCCGATGCGCTGCAGATAGGCGCGGGTGGCGGGATAATCGTCGAGCGAGAACTGCCTGAACGCGCGGCCCGTGGTCAGCGACCAGATCATCATGATGTCCGCGGTGGTCAGCGCCTCGCCGCCGAAAAAGGGGGCGTCCGTCAGCCGCTGTTCGATCATCGACCAGGCGCGCGCCTTGCGGTCGCTGATGAAGGCGGGGACGCTATCCGCCCCCATCATGGGTGCCGAAAGCTCGATATAGGAAATCGGCATCATCGACCCGTTGGCGAAATGGAACCAGAAAAGATGATCGGCGAAATCGGCGCTATCCTTGTCGGGCGCCAGCCTGCCGCCGCCGTGACGCGCATTGATATAGTCGCAGATCGCCGCGCTTTCGCCCAGCACCAGGTCGCCCTCGGTGATGACGGGGGCGATGCCCATCGGGTGCAGCGCCTTGTACTGGTCGGGCGCCATGCGGTTGTCGCTGCGCCGGTCATAGAGCTTCAGATCATAGTCGATGCCCAGCTCCTCGCACAGCCAGACGATGCGTTCGGATTGCGATGTACGCAGGTGATGGACGGTCAGCATGATATGATCTCTCCCGGTTTGTTGCGTCAGACGAAGCTGTATGGGTCTATGTCCACCCCAACGCGCACGCCGGGCGGATGATCCAGCGGACCCAGCCATTCGCGGATCGTCTGCTGCAGGGCGGCGCTGCGACGCGCGTTGATCAGCAGGCGATAGCGATAGCGGCCGCGCAGCATCGACAGCGGCGCGGGCGCGGGGCCATAGACCGCGATATCGTCCAGCCGCGGCGCGCTGCCGCCGATCTTGCGCGCGGCCTCTGCCGCTTCGGCCTCGTCCTCGCTCGACACGATGATCGCGGCCCAGCGGCCGAAGGGCGGTGCGCCCGCGTGGCGGCGCGCATCGCTTTCGGCTTCGTAGAACGCGTCGCGGTCGTAGGCGGCCAGTGCGGCGATGACGGGCGCTTCGGGGTGGCGAGTCTGGATCAGCACTTCGCCGGCCTTGGCGGCGCGGCCCGCACGGCCCGCGACCTGCGCGATCTGCTGATAGCTGCGTTCGGCGGCGCGCAGATCCCCGCCTTCGAGGCCGAGGTCCGCATCGACCACGCCCACCAGCGTGAGCTCGGGGAAGTGATAGCCCTTGGTCACCAATTGCGTGCCGACGATCACGTCGATCTCCCCGGCCTGCGCGGCATCGACGAATTCGCCAATCTTGTCGGGGCTGGACAGAGTGTCGCTGGTGACGACGGCGGTGCGCGCGTCGGGAAAGATCTCCGCCACCTCATCCGCGATGCGTTCGACGCCGGGTCCGCAGGCGGCAAGGCAGTCCTTCTCGCCGCATTCGGGGCAGGCCTCGGGGCTGGAAACCTGGTGGCCGCAGTGATGGCAGGCAAGGCGGCGGGTCAGCCGGTGCTCGACCAGCCAGGCCGAGCAATTGGGGCACTGGAACCGGTACCCGCACTGGCGGCACAGGGTCAGCGGCGCATAGCCCCGGCGGTTGAGGAACAGCAGCGATTGTTCGCCCCGTTCCAGCCGCTCCTCCATCGCCTTGACCAGCGAGGGGGCAAGCCAGCGGCCGCGCGGCGGGCTCTCCTCGCGCAGGTCGAGGATGCGTATGTCGGGCAGGACCGCGCCGCCGAAACGGGCGGGCAGGTCGATCTTCTCGTACACCCCCGCCTCGGCCATCTGCAGGCTTTCCAGCGCGGGCGTCGCGCTGGCGAGGATGGCGGGGATCTGCTCGAACCGGGCGCGCATCACCGCGACGTCGCGGGCGTTATAGCGCACCCCGTCGTCCTGCTTGAAGCTGATCTCATGCGCCTCGTCCACCACGATCAGGCCAAGGTCGCGGAACGGCAGGAACAGCGCCGACCTTGCGCCCACCACAACTGATGCGCCGCCCTCCGACACTTGCCGCCATGCGCGGCGGCGGTCGGACTGCTTCTGCGCGCTGTGCCAGACGGTGGGTTGCGCGCCGAAGCGCGCCTCGAAGCGTTTCAGGAAGTTCTGCGTCAGCGCGATCTCGGGCAGTAGCACCAGCACCTGCCGCCCCAGCCGCAGCGCCTCGGCCACGCCTTCGAAATAGGTCTCGGTCTTGCCCGATCCGGTCACCCCGTCGAGCAGCAGGGGCGCGAACTTGCGCGCCTTTACCGCATCGGTGAAGCGGTCGGCGGCTTCCTGCTGGCCATCGGACAGGTCGGGCGGCGCGTGATCGGGGCGCGGCATGGGGAAGGGGCGGTCGATCGCGACTTCCACCGCCTCAAGGCAGTCCGCGTTGACCAGCCCGCGCAGCACAGCTTCGGACACGCCCGCCAGATCGGCCAGCTCGCGGATCGTGCCCTGCTCGCCCTCCAGCGCCGACAGCGCCGCGTCGCGCTGAGGGGTCATGCGCGGCGGCATGGTTCCGGTCAGCCGGTATTCGGTGATCGTCCCGCCCCCGCGCAGCGCCGCGCTGGACGACAGCGCCATGCGCGCCACGCTCGCCATCGAGGCGATGTAGTAATCCGCGGTCCACTCGATCAGCCGGCGCAAGGGCGCGCGCAGCGGCGGCACGGGCAATGCGCCCAGCAGCGGGCGCAGCCGCGCGTCCGGAACCTCGGTGCCGGGAAGCCGTTCGGTTTCCCACACGATGCCAGTCACCTGGCGCGGCCCCAAAGGCGCGACGACGACGCTGCCCGGTTCCACAGACATGCCGTCGGGCACGCGATAGTCGAGCGGCCCTAACGCGGCATTCATCACGAGGAGACGGACGCGGTTCATCTTGCGCCCCATATGGCGGCAGCAGCGCCCCGATGACAGGGCGAAGGAGGATTTGAATATGGATAAAGCCGTGACGCCGCCTGAAAATATCGCCAGCCGCCGCCGTTTTCTGGGCTTTGCCGCCCTTGGCGCGGGCGCGCTGGCCCTGCCGGGCTGTGCCTCATACGGCGGCTTTTCCTATACCGAGGCGATCCGGCGGCTGCTCACCATCGCCTCGCAGGATGCGTTCGAGCAATTGCTGGCGCCCAACGGTTTCTACGACACGCAGCTGGCGCAGCTGACCGCGAACGACCTGCTGGGCAACCGGTCTAGCGCGGTGGCGCGGATCCTGGGGTCCAGCATCGTGCGCGACCGGCTGATGCGCGAATTCAATCAGGTCGCTGCAGAAGGCGCCTATCGCGCCGCGCCGGTGGTGGCCGACACGATCCGCGTGATCGGGTTCCAGAACGCGATCGACCTGATCTCTGGCGGGCCGACCGCTGCGACCAGTTTCCTGCGGCAGAACATGGGCCAGCGCCTGATCGAGGTGATGCTGCCCGAAATCGGCGAGGCGCTCAGCGTGGTGAACGATCCGGTGCTGGGCCCTGCGCTGTCCGAACTGGCGGGCGTCAACCTGCAAGGCGTGACCAATTCGCTGACCCGCAATACCGAGGAGGTGATCTGGGACGCCATCGGCCGCGCCGAGACGTCGATCCGGCAGGACCCCTATGCCACCAATGATCCGCTGCTGATCGGCGCGTTCGGGGTCCGCTAGAACCGCCGCAGCACCGTGAGTTGCGGGATATGGGCCAGCTCGTCACGTTTCGTCGCGAAAGCGATAGCCGATTTCGGCCAGCAGCGGCGTGCCCTCGGCAATCCCGGTTTCCGCGCCCGCCAGCGTCCACAGCTGCCATTCCTTATCGGCTGCGGACGCAGGGGCAGGTTGCAAAAACAGCCCCATGGCGGCAAGGCACAGCAGGCAAGCGGTGGTCATGCGACTCATGGCCCGAATTGCTACGCGCCGCGCATGATCCTGTCTGCCCACGATTGATTGGAAAGCTCTCCCGATGAAATTCTTCGCCGACACTGCCGATACCGCCGAAATCGCAGAACTGGCCGCGACCGGCCTGCTCGACGGCGTGACCACCAATCCCAGCCTGATCGCCAAGTCGGGCCGTGACTTCATGGAAGTGACCAAGGAAATCTGCGGCCTGACGGACGGTCCCGTCAGCGCGGAGGTCGTCGCGCTCGACCACGAGACGATGATGAAAGAGGCCGAGGTGCTGCGCAAGATCGCGGACAATGTCTGCATCAAGGTGCCGCTGACCATCGACGGGCTGAAAACCTGCCGCGCGCTGACCAATGACGGCACCATGGTCAATGTCACGCTCTGCTTCTCGGCCAATCAGGCGCTGCTGGCCGCAAAGGCGGGCGCGACCTTCGTGTCGCCGTTCCTTGGCCGTCACGACGACAACGGGTTCGACGGGCTGTCGCTGATTTCCGACATTCGCCTGATCTATGACAATTACCTGTTCGAGACGCAGATCCTGGCCGCATCGATCCGCCATCCAGTCCATGTGCTGGAATGCGCCAAGATCGGCGCCGATGTCGGCACCATGCCGCCCAAGGTGATCAAGTCGCTGGCCAATCACGTGCTGACCGACAAGGGCATCGAAGGCTTCATGGCCGACTGGGCCAAGACCGGCCAGTCGATCCTGTAAGGCGCGCGAAAGGGCCCGGCTTGGCAGAGGAATCGAAGCTCGACCGTTTTCGCAACGCATTGACCGGCACGGCCCGCGCCGTCGCCGAGGATGCGGAGATCGAGGTCAGCTGGACATCGGATACGCCCGCGCAGGTGGGCAATTCGGTGCGCGTTCCCATGCCCGGCCGCAAGCTGGAGGCCGGCCCCGTCGCCATTGCGCGCGGGGTCGCCGACAGCTTCGCGCTGAAGCAGCGGCACCACGACAGCGCGCTGCATAACCGCAAGCGTCCGTCCGACGCGCTGGCGCGGCAGGCGTTCGACGCGGTGGAGCAGGTACGCTGGGAAGCCATCGGCGCCAATGCCATGCAGGGCACGCGCGCCAATCTGTCCGCGGCGCTGGACAAGAGGCTGGCCGCCGATTCGATCACCCGCGCCGAACGGGCCGAGGATGTGCCCATCGCCACCGCGCTGGCGCTGATGCTGCGCGAGCATCTGACGGGGGAGCCTGTGCCCGAGGCTGCGAGGGACGGGCTGAACCTGCGGCGCGAGGCGATCCGCTCTGCCATCGGCGACGATTTCGACCGGCTGGCCGAAGTGCTCAACGACCAGACGGAATTTCAGAAGGGCGCGATGGACCTGCTGCGCCATCTCGAAATGGTCGAGATGGACATGGAGTCCGACCAGGACATCGACGAGGGCGAAGAGCCCGAGGGCGAGGAAGGCGAACAGGACGACAGCCCCGAGGAAGAGCAGCCCTCGGACGAGAAATCGAACCCGCTCGACGCCTCGGCCGAGCCGCAGGACAGCGAGGGCGAGAACGACGGCGAGGACGAGGGCGAGTTCGACGCCGACGGCGAATTCGATCCGGGCGAGGATGCCGAAGAGGGCATGATGCCCGTGCGTCCCAACCGCCCGTGGACCGAACTGCCCGACGATTTCGATTATCGCGCCTTCACCAGCGATTTCGACGAGATCACCAGCGCGGCGGAGCTATGCGACGAGGAGGAGCTGGCGCGGCTGCGCACCTATCTCGACGCGCAGCTGAAAGGGCTGCAAGGCGTGGTGACCAAGCTGGCCAACCGGCTGCAGCGCCGGCTGATGGCGCAGCAGAACCGCAGCTGGGATTTCGATCAGGAAGAAGGCCTGCTCGACGCCGCGCGGCTGGCGCGGGTGGTGGTCAGCCCCGGCTCCTCGCTCAGCTACAAGATGGAGCGCGATCAGGAGTTCAAGGACACGGTCGTCACATTGCTGATCGACAATTCCGGCTCGATGCGCGGACGCCCCATTTCTATCGCCGCGATCAGCGCCGACGTGCTGGCGCGCACGCTGGAACGCTGCGGCGTGAAGACCGAGATCCTCGGCTTCACCACCCGCGCGTGGAAGGGCGGGCAAAGCCGCGAGCAATGGCTGTCCAAGGGCAAGCCGGAGAACCCCGGCCGCCTCAACGATCTGCGCCACATCGTCTACAAGCAGGCGGACGAGCCGTGGCGGCGGGCGCGCCGCAACCTGGGCCTGATGATGCGCGAAGGGCTGCTGAAGGAAAACATCGATGGCGAGGCGCTGATGTGGGCGCATTCGCGCCTGCTCGCGCGGCCCGAGGATCGCCGGATCCTGATGGTGATTTCGGATGGTGCGCCGGTCGACGATTCGACCCTGTCGGTGAACAGCGCGGGCTATCTGGAAGCGCATCTGCGCAAGGTGATCGAGTGGATCGAGAAGAAATCGCCGGTCGAGCTGATGGCGATCGGGATCGGCCATGACGTCACGCGCTATTACCGGCGCGCGGTCACGATCATGGATGCCGAACAGCTGGGCGGCACGATGATCGAGCAGCTGGCGGGCCTGTTCGAGGGCGACTGATCGCCCCGCTGACGTTTCAACGCAAAGGGTGAGGAACTGCCCCGAAGCCGACGCCTGTAGCAGACTGGGGGGGTGTTGAACCCGGGGCAGTCCCTCGCGGATGATCGGCCTATCCGGCGGACATGGAGCCGGCGTTTAGCGCAATCACCGTCCGGTCTGGTCCGGTGGATGCAAGGCGCGCTTCCTCGATCGTCAGAAGCTCGTCGTTCAATACAGCGAAGGAGCGGTCGTCTCGTGCGGTGATGATATTGGCCTGCACGGTGCGGCTGCCGTTATAGCTGACGGGCATGGGGCCAAGATTATCCATGCGTTCGACCGACCGCATCGCGGCCCGGTCGAGCCAGCGGTCGCCCGACTGGCGGTGCACCCGCACGTTGACCGGCTCCCCGTTCTCGACCTCGAAACGGATCTGGACGAGCGCATTGGGGAAATCCCGGCGCATCGGCACGGCCATCCTCTGCAATTCGCGGTCGAGGTCCTGTGAAGCGGCGGATGCCCATTGCGCGCTGGCGCTGTTCGCATCGACCAGGATGGGCGGGTTCTTGTCCTGCTTGGCCATGCCCGGCACTGCCGTGACGGCAAGTATGGCGGATGCAGTAACTGCTAAGATCTTTTTCATCGGTTTATCCTTTTCTAAAAAGGGATAACCGGCCGACAGGCAAAATCGCGTGAAAGCGACCCGAATATTTACGGCGATGATGACGAGTGGTCGGTCGTGAACATTATGTTTTGTTCAGTCCCATGACGCTTTTCGCGCCCATGCAACTTACTGTCAAACCCATTCATGGTAATAACAATAAAGTTGCATTAAATTGACATATGGCAAGCCTTGTTAATTATCTAACAAGACGGCGAAGCGCATTTATGGCGATGGACGCGCAGATTGATAGGGGCGCCATCCGCCGGTCCCTTCCGACTCGCCTGCTTGCCCGCGACCGGCTGGCGGCGCTTGACCTTGCCTGCGCGGGGCGTAAGGCAGCGCGCCATGACCGGTACCGCTCTGACCCTGTTCAACTCGCTGACCCGCAAGGCCGAGACCTTCGCCCCCGTCCACGAAGGGGAGGCGCGGGTCTATAGCTGCGGGCCGACGGTCTATAACTACCCGCATATTGGCAATATGCGCGCCTATGTCTTTGCCGACATGCTGGGCCGCGTGCTGACGTGGAAGGGTTACAGCCTTACCCATGTCATCAACATCACCGATGTGGGCCATCTGACCGACGACGCCGATCAGGGCGAGGACAAGATGGAGAAGATGGCGGCGGCGCGCTCGCAGTCCATCTGGGACATCGCGGAGCATTACACGCAGGCCTATTGGCAGGATGTCGCGGCGCTCAACATCCGACAGCCCGCGCAGTGGACGATCGCGACCGATTATATCGACAAGATGATCGCCTTTGCCGGGAAGATCGCGCCGAAGCATTGCTACGAACTCGACAGCGGGCTTTATTTCGACGTGTCGACCGTGGCCGATTACGGGCGGCTGGCGCGCGCGGTCACCGATGAGGGTGAAGGACGGATCGAAGCGGTCGAGGGCAAGCGCAATGCCGCCGATTTCGCGATCTGGCGCAAGACCCCCGCGGGCGAGACGCGCCAGATGGAATGGGATTCGCCATGGGGCCGCGGCGCGCCCGGCTGGCATCTCGAATGCTCGGTGATGAGCGGCGAGGTGCTGGGCTTTCCCTTCGACATCCACACCGGCGGCATCGACCACCGCGAGATCCACCACCCGAACGAGATCGCGCAGAACCAGGCTTTTTGCGGTTGCGGCGGGGAGTCGGCGATGAGCTTGGCGGATCCCGCCAACTCGGGCGCGCGCATCTGGATGCACAACAACTTCCTGGTCGAGCGATCGGGCAAGATGTCGAAATCGTCGGGCGAGTTTCTTCGCCTGCAATTGCTGATCGACAAGGGCTATCACCCGCTCGCCTATCGCATGCTGTGCCTGCAGGCGCATTACCGCAGCGAGCTGGAATTCAGCTGGGACGGCCTCGGCGCGGCCTTGGTGCGGCTGAAACGGCTGCTGGCGGCTGCGCGCAATGTGACGGAAACGGTGACGGACGGTGCCAAGCTGGCCGATGTGCAGGCGGCGGTGACGCATCCAAAGCTGACGCCGCTGCTGGACAAGTTCGACGCCGCGCTGTCCGACGACCTCAACACGCCGGTCGCGCTGACCGTGCTGGAAGAGGCGGTGGCGGTAAAGAAGGTCGACGCCGCGCAAAAGGGCGCGCTGGTCGCCTCGATGATGTCCGCGCTCGGCCTGCCGCTGGCGGAGCGTGAAGCGCTGCGTATCGGGCCAAGGGGCGCACAAATCGCCGAAGCCGAGATCGAGACCATCCTCGCTCGCCGCAAGGCCGCCCGCGCCGACAAGGATTTCGCCTTGTCGGACGCGCTGCGGGACGAGCTTGCGGCAAAAGGGGTCGAGGTCATGGACGGCGATCCGCTCGGCTGGGAGTGGAGGCTGGGCTAAGGCTCGCTCACTCCTCCAGCAGCAGCAGTTCGACCTCGACCCGCAGCTTGGGTTCGGGCAGCATCTCGTGCTCCACCTTCACAATCTGCGCATCGGCGACCAGCTGGCCGGGAATCGTGAACTCGTGATCGGGCAGGCGGGCCAGCAGCTCCTCGCCCGCGTCGACCGCCCCGCTGCCCGTGAAGCATAGCGACATGGTGTGACGCGACCCGGCGAAAGTAATGCTAGCCCAGGGCATCTCGCGGTGGATCGTCACCGCGCCCAGACCGCCCGCCAGCGCGAGAACAGCTTCCTCCAGACGTTCCGAAGGGGTGCGGCGAGTGGGGCGCGGGGTGCGCAGCGAACGGGTGGAACGGGGGAATTCAGCGCGCATTGGGCATCTCCAGCTTGTATTTGTTCATGAAATGTTCCACGCGTAGGATCATGCGGCGACGGGGTTCGCGGCCATTGCGCAGGTCATGCACCAGCCGCGGGTCACGCGCCGCCATCCGTCCGAACTTGCTGGCAGGCATGCCGGTGCTGCGCAGGAATTTCTCAATTTCACGGATAAGCACTTGGAACTCCCTGTTTCTCGAATCGCCCCGTAGGAACACCTATGAGGTCGCAGGAGAAATCCTACTTGTCTAGGAAAAATCTTTCATGTAGGAATGAGGAATGGTTAATAATCTCACACTCGATCCGGCCCGCGAAAGGCTGATGGATCTCGCCGAGCGGCGGGGCGTCAGCCTCGCCGCCCTGTCCAAGCTGATCGGCAGAAATGCCAGCTATCTTCAGCAGTTTATCCGCAAGGGAAGCCCGCGAAAGCTGGAGGAGACCGACCGCGCCACCCTCGCGCGCTTCTTCGGCGTGGGAGAGGATGAGCTGGGCGCGCCCGAGGTGGAGGATATTTCTCCCACACGTGCAAAACCCGCAGGAAAACTCCCGAATGCGCGGTCGGGCTGGGTCGATGTGCCGCGCCTTGCGCTGGGGGCCTCGGCAGGGCCGGGCGCAGTGGCCGAGGATGATGCACCGGTAGGTCATCTGCGGTTCGCGCAGGGCTGGCTGCGTGAGCTGGGCCTGACGCCGGGCGCGCTATCGGCGTTGAGCGTGGCAGGCGATTCGATGGAGCCGACCCTGCGCGACGGGGACGAGATTTTGGTCGCCCGAGCCGATTCGGACCCGGCGGGGCGGCTGCGCGACGGCATCCACGTGATTCGCCGCGATGGCGTGCTGCAGGTAAAGCGCCTGCAGTTCGGCACGGGGCAGGCGGCGGTGATTTCGGACAACCATGCCTATCCCTCGGACATGGCGGTGCCGCTGAACGAACTGGAGGTGCTGGGCCGCGTGGTCTGGAAGGGGGGCCGCGTCTAGCGGGCCGTTGCGTCTGGCTGGGAGGACGCGACCGGCGTGGGCCGCATCCCGCCATCGAACAGCAGCGCGAGCGGCCTGCTGCGTTCGATCACCAGCCACGCGCCATAGGATATCGCCAGTGTCAGCCCCATCACCGCCAGCGCCTTAATCAGCGGCGGGATCGGCACATATTGCCCGGCGAACACCAGCCCGCAGATCAGCGGCAGGTGGAACAGGTAGATCACGAAACTGGCCGCGGTGAAGCGCTGCACCGAGGGGATCGGCCGGTCGAACAGATGCGCCGCAAGGCTGATCAGCAATTGGGTCATCAGCAGCGCGGCAAACGTCTCGATAAAGCGGAACAGGGCAGGGTGGACCTGCTCCTTGGTGATGATGGCCAATGTCACCGCCACCACCGCAAGCACCGCCGTCAGATGCGAATAGCGCATCACCCGCGCCACCGCCTCGCGGCTGCGCTGAAGGAAGCACCCCATCGCGAACCAGGGCGCATAGATGATCGCCTGGTCAATGCGCAGGATCTGCTGGATCAGATTGGTGTTGAAGCCCCAGATATAGAACGCCTCCACCGCCAGCGCTTCCCACAGGCCGACGATGGTCGCCAGGATCAGCAGCGCCAGCACCATGTGCCGCCCCACCAGCCGGTCCGCCCACCCCGGCAGCCGCGCCTGCGCGAAATCGCGCTTCACCGCCGCCAGCAAGGCGACCGCGCAGCAGAAATACAGCAGCACGACGATGAACCATAAATGCCGCACCCAGTACCCGCCGGATTTCGACGAATTGTCGATCCAGCTCGACACCGCCTGCGCAAAAGGCAGGTTCGAGATTTCGCAGAACCAGTTCATCACCGGCACCAGCACGATGATCGAGGTCAGGAAGGGGATCGCCAGCCGCCGGAACCGCCCCTCAAGCCATGTGCCCGGCGCGCGCCGCGCCAGCAGCATCGCCGCGAAATAGCCCGCGATCAGGAAAAAGGCCGGCATGCGGAACAGGCTGATGAACCGCGCAAGTTCGATAAAGCCGGTCACGCCTTCGCCCGATTTCACGATCCATTGCCGCCCCACCATGTACGACAGCGCCACGTGATAGGGGATTCCCAGCAGCATCAGCAATGCGCGCAGCGTGTCCCAGAAATGCTCGCGCGGGGGGCGGGCGGCAGCGGGCGCAGCGGTGTCCGGCATGGTGTTGGCGCGGTTCATGATGCCTTTCATGGCCGGAATCACTCGCCCGTCAATGGGCGTTGCGGCTGCCCGGTTCCCCGTAGCGGCTTGCATTACGCGCGCGCTCTGGCCATTTCACGACCCATGACCGATGCCCACACCACCGACGCCGCCACCCAGCCCGCCATGCGCGCCGCCATCCTGCCCGTCACCCCTCTTCAGCAGAATTGCTCGCTGATCTGGTGCACGAAGACGATGAAGGGCGCGCTCGTCGATCCCGGCGGCGATCTCGACAAGCTGAAATCGGGCGTCGCCAAATCCGGCGTCACGCTGGAAAAGATCCTGATCACCCACGGCCATCTCGACCATTGCGGAATGGCGGGCGTGCTGGCCAAGGAACTGGACCTGCCGATCGAGGGACCGGAAGAGGCCGACCGCTTCTGGATCGCGCGGCTGGACGACGACGCGGGCCGCTGGGGGGTCGAGGCGCAGGTGTTCGAACCCGACCGCTGGCTGAAGGACGGCGACACGGTGACGGTGGGCGAGCTTGAGCTCGACGTCGTGCATTGCCCCGGCCACACGCCGGGCCATGTCGTTTTCGTCCACCAGCCCAGCCGTTTCGCCTTTGTCGGCGACGTATTGTTCAAGGGCAGCATCGGCCGCACCGATTTCCCGATGAGCGACCACCAGAGCCTGATCGACGCGATCACGCAAAAGCTCTGGCCGCTGGGCGACGACATCACTTTCGTGCCCGGCCACGGCCCCGTCAGCACATTTGGCGCGGAACGACAGTCGAACCCCTTCGTTGCCGACATGGCCCTTAAACAATAGGGCACTCAAGCAATAGGGCACTGAAGCAATAGGGTTTCACGCCAACACCGGGGGGAATAGCTCGACCACATGGCGCTGCTGATCTTTTATATCGCTCTCGCGCTATGCGTGTCCTTTCTGTGCTCGATCCTCGAATCGTCGCTGCTGACTATCACGCCCTCGCAGGTGCGCACGTCGGAAGAGCAGGGCGCGAAATGGGCCGGGCGGCTCAAGCGGCTGAAGGACGATATCGAACGCCCGCTGGCCGCGATCCTGACGCTGAACACCATCGCCCACACCATGGGCGCGGCTGGCGCGGGCGCGCAATATGCCGCGCTCTACGGCAGCGGCGGAGAGGCGGTGTTCGCGGCCATACTGACGCTGGCGATCCTGGTGGTGACCGAAATCATCCCCAAGACTATCGGCGCCCGATATGCTCGTGCGCTGGCCCCATTCTCGGCGTGGATCCTGCCGATCATGATCAAGAGCCTTGCCCCGCTGGTCTGGGCCTCGCGCCAGCTGACCAAGATCATCACCATGGGCCGCGCCGCCGATATCCCGCAGCACCGCGAGGAAATCCTGGCTGTCGCCAGCCTGGGTCAGGCGTCGGGCCAGATCGACAGCAGCGAGGTTCGCTTCATGCAGAACATGCTGCAGCTGAACGCGCTCAAGGTGTCCGACGTGATGACGCCCCGCACGGTGGTGTTCACGCTCAGCCGCAAGACCAATTTGCAGGAAGCCGCCGACCGCATCCGCGAAGTGCCGTTCACCCGCATCCCCGTCTATGCGGAAAACAAGGACGAAATCGCGGGCTTCGTCATCAAGCACGAAGTGCTCTCGCTGCTGCTCGACGGCGGGAAGGGGCAGCACGGCATCGAATCGCTGATCCGCCCGCTGCCGCCCGTGCTAGACGAATCGACGGTCGACCGGCTGTTCCACCGCCTGATCTCGGAACATCACCACATCATGGCGGTGGTGGACGAATACGGCACCTTCCTCGGCCTCGTCACGCTCGAGGATGTGCTGGAGACGATCTTCGGCTTCGAGATCGTGGACGAGCTGGACGAGGTTCCCGACCTGCAGGAATATGCGCGCGAATTGTCGCGGCGCAGGGCCGCCCGCACCGGCTCGCCGCCGAGGCCGCGAGAGCCGCTGGAAGAGGGCGTGAAAAAAGGCATTTCTTAACGCGCTTGCTGCTGTCATGCGTCAATCGGCGGATATGCGGACCCAGGCCGCCGCGGGCGAGGGGAAGCGTGAAATGTTCGGGCTGTTCAAGCGAAAACTGGTGCCCGAAGGCCCGTTCGATTTCGATGATGAAATCCGGATCGAACGACCGGCGGACCATGTCTATCGCCTGCTCGACTGGTCGGACCCGCTCAATGCGCTGGCGGCGCAGGGCCACCGGCTGAGGGTTGGCGACGGACCGGGCGAATGGCGGCTGGTCATGACCGGGCTGGAGGATCACGAATATCTGATTGAGATTGTCGAGACCGAACCGGTGGTCCGATACGTCTTCGATTCCGCGCCAATCCCGATCATAGGCAGGCTGGAACGTGCCCGCGAGACCTATTCGCTCGAACCGATGGGCGGCGATGCCTGCCTGGTCCGGGTGAAGGTGACCGCGCATTTCCTCCCTCGTCTGACGGAGCGGCAATTGGCGCACGAGCAATGGATGATGGGGACGGCATGCCACAATGCCGTCGCGCGCCTCAAGATTCACGCCGAACAGGGGGCGGAGGCCGCGCGTGATGCCGAAATGAACGAATCGAACGGCTACAGGATCGAGGTGTGACCGGCCTCTCGTGCTGACGCGCGTCACAGCCCGGCCTTGCTTTTCGTGTCAGAATCGCTAAAGGGCGCGCCTTCGCCGCAAACTTGCGTCTTGCTCCCGGTGGGCCTTGCCGTCCGCCGCTGCTTGGCCTAGTGCGGCCCGCAAATATTGACCGATTTTTTAAACAGGTGCCGAAATGGCTGTTCCGAAGAGAAAAGTATCCCCGCATCGCCGTGGCAATCGCCGGGCGCACGATGCGCTCAAGCCCGCAGCGTTCCACGAATGCTCGAACTGCGGCGAACTGAAGCGTCCGCACAATCTGTGCGACGCATGCGGCCACTACAACGGCCGTGAAATCATAGCGGTTGGCCTGTAAAAGACCGACTGGCCGGAGAGTAGGATGAGTCTGCCGCGTATCGCCGTCGATGCGATGGGCGGCGACGAGGGCGTGCGCGTGATGGTCGAAGGCGCGGCGCTTGCCCGTCGCCGTCACGATCGTTTCAAGTTCCTGCTGGTCGGGGACGAGACGCGAATCAAGGCCGCCCTCGAAGATCATCCCAACATGCGCGGCGCGTCGGAGATTCTCCACGCGCCCGAAGTCGTCTCCGGCGAGGAAAAGCCCACGCAGGCGCTGCGCCGTGCGCGCAAGACCTCGATGGGCATGGCGATCGACGCGGTCAAGCGCGGCGATGCCGGCGCTGCCGTGTCGGCTGGCAACACCGGCGCGCTGATGGCGATGGCCAAGCTGTCGCTGCGCACCCTGCCGGGGATCGACCGGCCCGCTCTGGCCGCGCTGATGCCCACGCTGGGCGACACCGACATGGTCATGCTCGACCTGGGCGCGAACACCGAATGCGATGCCCGCAACCTGGTGCAGTTCGCGATCATGGGCGCGGCCTATTCGCGCATCGCGACGAACCTGCCCGAACCGCGCGTCCGCCTGCTGAACATCGGGACCGAGGAAACGAAGGGCACCGGCGTATTGCGTGAGGCGTCGGACACGCTGCGCGCGGCGCAGGAACAGCTGGCCTTCAGCTTCGGCGGCTTTACCGAGGCGGACAAGATCAACCGGGGCGAGACCGACGTGGTCGTCACCGACGGATTTTCGGGCAATATCGCGCTGAAAGCGGTCGAGGGCGCGGCGCGTTTCGTGACCGACCTGTTGAAAGAGGCGTTTCAGTCCTCGCTGCGTTCGAAGATCGGCTTCCTCGTCTCGCGCCCCGCGACCGAATTGCTCAAGCACCATCTCGATCCCAACAACCATAATGGTGCGGTCTTCCTCGGCCTCAACGGCGTGGTGGTGAAAAGCCACGGCAGCGCCAATGCGAAGGGCGTGGCCAATGCGGTCGCCGTGACCGCGCGGCTGCTGGAAGAAGACCTGATAGAGCGCATCAAGGCCGACCTTGCCGAAAGCGGTCTGGCCGCCAAGGCACGCACCCGCCGTCCATCGGCCAGCGCGGAAGAGGCATGAACATACCCAAGGGCATGATCCGGCGCAGCTGCGTCATCGGTTCCGGCTCGGCGCTGCCGAAGAGGCGCGTCACCAACGAGGAGCTGGCGAAGACCGTCGACACCAGCGATGAATGGATCCGCGAGCGCACCGGCATCGCCGCGCGCCATATCGCGGGCGAGGGCGAGACGACCGCCACGCTG
Organism: Croceicoccus sp.; assembly: GCF_983967925.1. Lineage (NCBI taxonomy): Bacteria > Pseudomonadati > Pseudomonadota > Alphaproteobacteria > Sphingomonadales > Erythrobacteraceae > Croceicoccus > Croceicoccus sp. The sequence continues at coordinate 71,816 of NZ_CFETID010000016.1, forward strand.
GCCGCCGATGCCGCGCGCGGGGCGCTGGATGCGGCTGGCCTGACCGCGGCCGATATCTCGCTGATCATCGTGGCGACCGCCACACCCGACCAGACGTTCCCGTCCACCGCCAGCAAGGTGCAGGACCTGCTGGGCGCAAGCGGCGCCTATGCGTTCGATGTCGCGGCGGTGTGCTCGGGCTTTCTCTATGCGATCGCCACGGCGGATGCGCTGCTCAAGACGCCCGCGGGCGCGGCGGCTGGCGGCGTGCACCGCGCGCTGGTCATCGGGGCGGAGACTTTCAGCCGCATCCTCGACTGGGAAGACCGCGGCACCTGCGTTCTGTTCGGCGACGGCGCGGGCGCCATGGTGCTCGAAGCGCGCGACCTCCCCGAGGATCAGGCCGGCACCGCCCCCGGCATCATCGCCAGCCGCCTTCATACCGAGGGCGCGCATAACGAATTGCTCTATGTCGATGGCGGACCGTCCACCACCGGCACCGTCGGCAAGCTGCGGATGAAGGGGCGGGAAGTGTTCCGCCATGCGGTCACCAATCTCGCCGATGTCCTGCGCGAAGTCATGGAAGAAGGCGGCATCGCGGGCGAACAGCTCGACTGGGTGGTGCCGCATCAGGCCAATGTCCGCATCCTAGACGCGACCGCGAAGAAGCTGAACCTGCCGCCCGAAAAGGTGATCAAGACGGTGCACGAGCATGCCAATACATCGGCGGCCAGCGTCCCGCTCGCCTATGATGTGGCGGTCAAGGACGGGCGAATCCAGCCCGGTCAGCTGATCATGCTGGAGGCGATGGGCGGCGGATTCACCTGGGGCGCCTGCCTGCTGAGAAGCTGACAAAAGTGCCATATGTGTTCGAATCCATGCCCCGGACACCCCGAATCGGTCGCGCCCTAGCCAGATCGATGCACCGACTACCCTAAAAACCCCCGTTAAGTGGCTCTACAGTCCCGTTTTCGTTTGGAACGATGCGGCGTGTATGAAATAGTTTGCGAACACGTCTCGGGTCGCCCGCAACCGAGAGGGGGAAACAGGGGAATGTTGGATATGCGATCTGTCGGAACGCTGACCCGTGCCGATCTTGCCGATGTCATTCACCGCAAGGTGGGTCTTAGCCGCGCCGAATCGCTGGACATGGTCGAGAATATTCTGGGTCACATGTGCAATGCGATGGCGGACGGGGAAAATGTGAAGATCTCCGGCTTCGGCACATTTCTGCTTCGCGACAAGGGCGAACGGGTCGGGCGCAATCCCAAGACGGGCGTAGAGGTCCCCATCACCCCGCGCCGGGTGATGACCTTTCGCGCCAGCAAGATGCTGAAGGACAAGGTGAGCGGGCTGTAACGCCGCGCGCCTGCTTCAGGAACGGAGATTATTGTGACCGAAGCCGGCAACCTCTTCGACGACGACAAGCTCTTCGACGATGGAAAGGACGACGCCGCCTTCCGCACGATCGGAGAGGTGTCGAGCGCGCTGGGCATCAAGCCGCATGTGCTGCGCTATTGGGAAGAACAGTTCCCGATGCTGAAACCGGTCAAGCGCAGCGGACAGCGCCGCTATTACCGGCCCGAGGATATCGCGCTGCTGCAGACCATCGACCGGCTGCTCAACCGCGAAGGCTTTACCATCAAGGGCGCAGTGCGGGCGCTGAAATCGGGGCAGACGGGGGAGGAACCCGTTCCCGTGCCTGACGCCGCGCCCGATCCGCGGCTGGACCGCGGCGCACAACCCGAACTGGTGGCAAGGCTGCGGGCCATTCGCGCGACGCTGGCCGAGGCGCTCTAGACCGCTCCCGGCCTAATCAACAACCGGCACGCCCGGCGGGTAATAGGTGATCTCGAAGCGAAAGCCGTCGGGGTCCTTCATGAACAGCGCCGTCGCCCCTTTCAGCATCTGTATATCAGGCACTTCGAACCCGGCGTCCTGCATCCCCTGTCTTATGCCATGGACAGTATCCGCATCGGGCGCGCCAAAGCCGACATGGTTCACCCCCGCGCCATAGCGTTCGTAGGGTGACGTGCCCGGTTTCGCCTGAGCGAATTGCAGAAAGAAGCTGCCATTGCTCCAGATATGGGGCTTGTGCCTGCGAAAGCCCAGCAGCGGCAGCAGCGCGTCATACCACGCCATGCTGCGATCCAGCGACGACACCATGATCGTCAGATGGTCGGGCTGCAGCGGCGCGATTGCCGCCTTCTCCTGCATCAATAAAAATCCTGCGCCAAGGGCTCAGCTCGCCGGCTGGCCGATCAGGTCGATCAGCCGCGCCACCACATCCTCGGCCGGGCGCGGCTTGGGAATGATCGGCGCGTCGATTTCGCGCAGATGCTCGCCCACGCGGTCAAGGTCGCCCGTATGCAGGATAAAGGGAATCCCCTCTTTGGCGAGGCGCGTGGCCGTCGCCTGACAGGTGACGCCCCCGCCAAGGCTGACGTCAAGGATGGCGCCGACGATGTCGCTTTCCTCGATATGGGCAATCGCCTCTTCATTGCCGACCGCGGTCACGGCTTCATAGCCTGCGTCCTCGAACGCATATTGCAGGTCCATGGCGATGAACGGTTCGTCCTCGAGGACAAGGAACAGCTTCATTTGTTAAGATTATCCATTCGTAATCGGGATCAGGATGCGGGCCTTCAACCCGTCATGCTCCCATTCGGTTTCCAGCACGCCGCGCGAATGGCCCAACAGGGTGCGCGCAATGTCGAAACCGGTCCCATTCGATTCGGGAGGGCATTCGATGGCGGGGCCGCCGCGCTCGATCCACTCGATCTCAAGCGAGTTGCGCGAGAACTTGTCCTTCACATGCGCCCACGACACCTCGATCGTGCCGCCGGGGTGCGACAGGGCGCCATATTTGGTCGCATTGGTGGCCAGTTCGTGCAGCGTCAGCCCGATCGCGGAGATTGCATTGGGCTCGGTGCGGATGCCATTGCCCGTAAAGACGAACCGGTCGTTTTCGGGATCATAGGGCGCCAGCACCGCGCGGATCGCCTGCCCGACATGGATCGTGCCTAGCACCGCCTCGTCCAGCGTCGGCTCGTACGAACGGCCCAGCGCCTGCACGCGCTCGTTGATCTTGCGCGCGACATTCTTGGCATCCATCGAACGGCCGGTGATATTCACGATGCCGCCAATCACGGCGAACACGTTCTTCAGCCGGTGCGACACCTCGCGCGCCATCGCCTTGGCGTGGCGTTCGTCGGCGCGGGACTGGTGGATGTCGGTGACGTCCCACTGGCTGCCGAAGAAATATTTCAGCGTCCCCATCTCGTCATAGATCGGGCCAAGGTGCAGCGTGTTCCAGAAGGTCGACCCGTCCTTCCTGTAGTTCAGGATCTCGACCACCACGACTTCCTCGCTGCGGATGGCGTCGCGGATCTTGCCAACCTGCGCCTGGTCGGTGTCGGGCCCCTGCAGAAAGCGGCAATTGCGGCCGATGATCTCTTCGGCGCGATATCCGGTCAGCTGCTGGAACGCCTCGTTGCAAAAGACGATGGGATCGTCCTTCTGGTTCGGATCGGTCAGGCAGACCGCCATGCGGGTCTGCGCCATCGCCTGCTCGAACAGCAGCCCGCTTGCCCCCTCGAACGCGTTCGAGGGCGAATCGGGTGCATAGATCGCGCGGTGGGCCTGGTTCGATGATTTCAGACGTGTGCTGTCATCACTGGCATCCGACGTCACTCGATACTCCATCGTCATATCTGGGGGGCGATCGTTCGGACTTTGACGTTCGCGCCATGCGGGGAAAAATGGACCCATGCACAACAAGGCCGCACGGCTTGTTTGGTTCCTGTGTCCGAAGAGTCCGCCGCAGTCTAGCGCGCATATTCCGGGCCCAGTGCGGGGTCCAGATCGCGCGGCAGGGTCAGGGCCGTCAGCCGGCCCTGCGCACCCGGCAATTCGCTCCAGTCGGCGATATCCAGCTCGATCAGGGCAAAGGCGCCGGTGGGAAACTTGCGCTCGGCAATGGCGCGCAGCTCGTCCGCGGGATCGGCGGGGACCAGTTGCAGCAGCAGCTCCTCCAGCCCCGGATTATGCGCGACCAGCAGGAGCGTGTCGGCATCGCCGCCATGTTCGACCGCGCTGTCGATCAGCTGGTCGGGATCGGCGAGGTACAGCGACTTGAGGTCGACCCGCTCGACCGGCGCGCTGCGGCCCATCGCGTCCAGCACGATGTCGATCGTCTCCTGCGCGCGCACAGCGGCAGAGGCGATCACCCGGCCGAACGGCGGCTGGATGCGGGTCATCGAACGGCCAACGGCGGCGGCGGCGCGGCGGCCCTTGCCGTTCAGCCCGCGATCGTAATCGCGGCCCGATGGCTGGTGCTCCTCGGACTTGGCATGGCGCAGCAGGCCCAGGCGCTTCATGCGCTGTTCCCCGCTGTGGGCGCAGCATCGCTCAACCCTCTGGCTCCTCTTCGAATGTCACCGCTTCGTCAGAGGAAACACGTCCCTGCAATCTTTGTAAAGCGTCATCGAGTGTCAGCCGGTGCACAGGCGTCCCTTGGGGAAAGGCCGACAGCAGGCGCGAGGGGAACGCGGGCGACAGCACGACGAAGCGGCCCCGGTCGTCCTTGCTGCGGATCAGCCGCCCGAACGCCTGCGCGATGCGGGCGCGGACGATGGCATCGTCATAGGCCTGCCGGTTCGCATCGAACTGCTCCATATGCGCGGCGCGGCGCGCGCGGTGCAGGATCGAGGGCTTGGCCCAGGGCACCTGCTCCATCACCACCAGCCGCAGCGAATCGCCCGGCACGTCCACCCCGTCGCGCAAGGCATCGGTGCCCAAGAGCGAGGCGCGCGGATCGTCGCGGAAGATATCGACCAGTGTGCCGGTGTCGATCGGATCGACATGCTGCGCGTAGAGCGGCAGCCCGCCGCGCGCCAGCCGGTCGGCGATCCGCGCATGCACCGCGCGCAGGCGCCGGATCGCGGTGAACAGACCCAGCACGCCGCCCTGCGAAGCCTCTATCAGGCGGCCATAGGCGGCGGCCAACGCGCCGATATCGCCGCGCGGCACATCGGTCACGATCAGCACCTCGGCCTGGCTGGCATAATCGAACGGGCTGGCAGCCTCGGCCAGCTTTGGGGACAGCCCCAGATGCCCCGCGCCCGAGCGGGCCACCGCACGCGCCCAGTCGGGCTCGCGGCCCTCGTTTGCTTCCGCCCCATCGCCGCGGGAAGGGGCCGACCGGTCGCACAGGGTCGCGCTGGTCTGCATCACCCCGTGCGCGGGTTCCAGCACGGTGGCGGCAAAGGGCTTCATCGGGTCCAGCCAGCGGCGGTGCAGGCCGATGTCGAACTCGCGCGCTTCGGCGCGGTCGACCGCCAGCCAGTCGACGAAATCGGGATCGGCGGGGCCTCCCATTCGCGCCAGCAGCGCTTCCCACGCGGACAGGCTGTCGATCCGCCACGACATCGCATGGCGCGCGCCCTCGATCCGCTGACGGGTCTGGCCGTCCATCCAGTCGGGCGCATCCTCGCCGCTGGCGATCAGCGCGTCGAGCCGCGCCATCAGCTTCATCAGCGGCTGGCGCAACCGGGCCAGCGCATCGCGCGCTTCGCCCGCCGCCTCAAGGAATGGCCCGTCGAGATCGGCGGCCTCGGTCTCGATCCCGTATCCTGCTTCGCCGCTGCCGCTTTCGTCGCGGGCATGGGTCAGGCGGCGGACATGGGAGAGCAATATCTCGATCGCGCCCATCGGCTCGCCCTCGGCAATGCGGGCCAGCCAGCCGTCGGCGGGTAGCAGCATCGCGGCATCGCGCGCGTCGGATATGGCCTTGCCCGCCGCCTCGTCATAGCTCGCCACATCGGCCAGCCGCGCCGACAGCCCGCGCCGCCGCCCGCTGCGCGCCTGTCCCGCCTTCGTCTCCGGCCCCAGCACCCAGCGCCGCATCTCGATCGCCTCGGCCCCCGACAATTGCGCGGCGAAGGTCGAATCGGCTGCGTCGAACAGATGATGCCCCTCGTCGAACACGATGCGCGCAGGGCGGGCATTGGCGCCTTCGTCCCTGTGCTGCGCCCGTGCTGCATGCACCATGACCAGGGCATGATTGGCGATGACCAGATCGGCATGCGCCGAATCGCGCGCCGCGCGTTCGATGAAGCAGCGCTTGAAATGCGGGCACCCGGCATAGATGCACTCGCCGCGCCGGTCGGTCAGAGCCGCCAGCCCGCGCTTGCGGAACAAGGTGGGCAGCCAGCCGGGAAGGTCCCCGCCGACCATGTCGCCATCCTCGGTAAAGGCCGCCCAGCGCGCCACCAGCTGCGCAAAGATCGCGGGCCGCCCGGTAAAGCCGCCGCCTTGCAATGCATCCTCAAGGTTCAGCAGGCACAGGTAATTGTCGCGCCCCTTGCGCACGACGACGGCGGGCGTCTCGCGCGTCGCCGCGTCATTCGGCCCGGACTCCGGCCACGCGCGGCGGCTCTCGCGGCGCAATTGGCGTTGCAGCGCCTTGGTATAGGTCGACACCCATACCGTTCCGCCCGATTGCTGCGACCACAGCGAGGCGGGGGCCAGATAGCCCAAAGTCTTGCCGACCCCCGTGCCCGCCTCGGCCAGCAGCATGTTGGGCTGGCCCCGCTCGCGGCGCGGTTCGAACACATGGGCGGCGGCGCGGGCATAGTCGCGCTGACCCTCGCGCCTTTCGGAGCCGTGACCGGTCAGCGCGTCCAGCCGGTCCGCCACCGCGCCGCCGTCCAGCACGGTATGCGCGGGCTGCGGGCGGGCAGGGCGCTCCTCCCATTCGGGCAGTTTCGAAAACACCCAGCGTTCGGCGCGTTCGGGCCGCTTCACATGCGGCAGCAGCAATTGCGCCCAGGGCCAGCGATGCCGCACCAGCGATTGCAGCACGCTCCACGCGCCCTCGCGCTCGGCCCAATCGCCCGCCTCACCCGGATTTCCTTCACAACGCGCAAACAGCGCGGCGGCGGCGCGGGCCAGCAGCAGCGGCACCTCGTCCTCGCTGGCGGGTTCGGGCAGGTTCAGCGCATGGGCCAGCCCGCGCGGCGTCGGCACCATGAAGCGCGCCGGATGGACGAAGGCGAACAGTTCCAGCAGGTCCAGCCCCGATAGCTCGGGATAGCCGAGGCGGCTGGCGACCAGCGGCGCGTTCAGCATCAGCAGCGGGGTTTCCGCCGCCGCCATGATCGCCTCGCCCCGCGAAAGCCCGCGCACCTTTCCATCGGGCGCGGCCAGCCAGCAACCCGAATGGCTGGCATGCAGCGCGGGAAGCGTCAGCGCCTGAATGTCGGTCGAATGGCTCTCGGGCATGGCCCGCAAGATAGGAAGCGCGGCACGAAAAGGGAACGGCTACGCGCCCCCTATTCCCCGTCAATCGCGTAGGGGGCCCGGCGGCTTCAGGCGACTTGCATGCCCACGCCGGGCGCGGAACCGGTCACTTCGCAGCAATCGCAGCGCTCGACGCTCAGCGTGACGAGCGCGGTCAATTGCGCATCGATGCGCTCGCCATGCTTGGGCTCCAGCGTGCGGCGCACCAGCCGCGATACGACCGATGGCGCATCCTTGCCCGCCTCGTCCTTGCGGTGGACAAAGCCCGATACGTGCATCCACTGGTGCATCAGATGGGCGGCATAGTTCACCGGATCGTCCACCATCATGCAGCGTTCCAGAAACCAGCGCGCGCTGAAGATTGGCAGCGTGCCGATGCGCGTCGCGCCGATCACGCCGCGTCCCGCGGTCGCGTCGGGCAGGTCTGCAATCTCTATCGACAGGTTCAGCGCATGATCGCCGCAATGGCCGGATTCGCGGCCCTGCACGATGCGGTCCCACACGCCGCCGCCGTTAAGCTCGCGTATCGTGCCGTGGCGTCCCTGCCAGCTTGCGCTGGAATATTCGGCCTGCCTGACCGACCCGCCGAAACCGGGGGCCTGCACGGCCTCTCTCAGCAGGGCGACGGACTCGCGGATGAATTCGATTTCGGCGGGCGAAGCGCCGATGGCGTCATGTAGGATTACCGATACGGTCATACAGGCTCCAACGCAGGCCTTGAAAATTGTTTCCGGACCGAGTGGCAGCAACGATCCTGTGCTGCCATGCTTAGGCCCGATCCGCGAATATCGGCTTAACGCGGGGTTCGGGAAATATTCATGTCGGCGGCGTTCCCGATCAGGACAATTTCTTCATTGCCGCGCGTCAGCACCAATTCCCCTTGTAGCCGCGCCAGCGCTCGGCCAGCCCCTCGTCAATCAGTATCTCGCCAAGGCTCTGCCCGCCGCGCGTGACCCGCCGTAGCAGGCGGCCATAGCGGTCGGTATCTTCCGGCCCCGATTCCAGAGAGAACGGCCCTGCGTTCAGCAATTCGGTCAGCCGCGCGGTCGCCTGCTTGCCCAGCGCATATTCGCGGTCGCAACCGGGCGATGACGTTTCGGGCGTATTGATGTCGAGGATGCGGATCTTGTCGCCCGCCAGCCAGAACGTGTCGCCATCGACCACGCAGTTGACGCGGCTTGGCCCGTCGCAGCTGGTAAATCGTGCCGACAGCGTATCGCTGGCCGATGCTTGCGGGGCGGCCAGTTTTTCCGGCGCATCGGGTTCGAGGATATCGCCGCCAAAACGCAGGGTGACGCCCATCCCGATCAGGAAGACGGAGGCGGCAAGGACGATGAAACCGGTGGTGCGCATGGGAGAAGGGGACTTTGACTTGCATCGCGGGGAACGACGGAACGGGATAATTTTGCCCCGCCTGTCACGCAGCTCTGCGGCGCGAAAGGGTTTCCTTAAACTCATGAACAGCGATTTACGCCGCCAGAATTAAAGTCCGGTTTCGCGTCGCCCTTTCGCGCAAATCGGCCAGCGTAAAGCGCCGATGACCGGCCGCCTCGGCGCATTCCTCCGCCTCGGGGCGCAGCGACGCGGCCCATGACTGCGCCAGCCAGCCCAGCTTTTCCAGCTTCGTCGTATGCGCGCGGTGGTCCCATGCGTGGGTGCCCGCCGCCTCGACCTTGCGGGCGATGCCGCCGTATATGCCGGTCGCGGCCAGCACGGCCCAGCGGTGCCGGAACCGCAGCCGCGCCGCGCCGATCCGGGCCGAAGCCTCATGCGCGCGGGCGATGGCGCAGGCCTCGCCGACCAGTTCGACCAGCTGATTGCGGTACATCGGCTTCATGTGCTGGCCGGGCGGAATATCGGCCTCGACCAGCCATTCGACGGGAAGATAGCAGCGCCCCGCCGCGTCATCCTCCCACACGTCGCGCACGATATTGGCCAGCTGGAATGCCAGGCCCAGATCGCAGGCGCGCTCCAGCGTATCCTCGTCATCGGGCGACACGCCCATCACCAGCGCCATCATCACGCCGACCGCGCCCGCGACGTGATAGCAATATTCCATCATGTCGCCCTCGCTGCGGGGGCGCCAGTCGGCGGCGTCGAGCACGAAGCCCGCGATCACGTCGTCGCAGTGCTGTTGCGTGATGCCGCATTCGCGCGCGACCAGCCCCAGCCCGTCGAACGAGGGATCGCCCGTCGGCTGTCCCGCCAGTGCCTGCGCGGTGCGGCTGCGCAGCAGGGCGACGCGTTCCTTCGCGCCTTCCTGCGATCCCAGTTCGCCTCCCATGTCCTGCGCATCGGCCAGATCATCGCAGGCGCGGCACCATGCATAGAGCAGCCAGACCTTTTCGCGCGTTTCGCGGTCGAACAGGCGGCTGGCGGCGGAAAAGCTTTTCGACCCCTTGCCGATCGCGCGCTGGGCATGCGCGACCAGTTCGGTGCGAGACAGGCCGCCGTGCGAATAATCGGCAGGCATGAAAATCAGCGCCGCGCCAGATCGGTCAGCATCAGCCGCGCCGTCGCCCGCGCGCTGCCGACGACGCCGGGAATGCCCGCGCCCGGATGCGTGCCCGCGCCGGTGAAATACAGGTTCGTGATCTCGTCGTCGCGGTTGTGCGTGCGGAAGAACGCGCTCTGCGTCAGGATTGGCTCAAGGCTGAACGCGCTGCCCAGATGGGCGTTGAGGTCGTGGGTGAAGTCGAACGGCGTATAGTGGAACTTGGTCACGATCCGGTCGTGCAGATCGGGGATCAGGCGCTTGGCCACCTCGTCCAGAATGCGCTTTTCCAGATCCTCTCCGGCCGCGTTCCAGTCCACCGGCAGCTTGCCGCGATGCGCGACGGGGACCAGCGCATAGAAAGTCGAATGACCCTCGGGCGCCATGCCGTCGTCGCTGGCGCTGGGATGGTGCAGATAGACCGAGAAGTCGCGCGGCAGCACGCCATGCTTGTAGATGTCGTCGAGCAGCCCCTTATAGCGCGGGCCGAACATGATCATGTGGTGCGGAATGTCGGGGAAGGTGCCCTTCACGCCGAAATGCACCACAAACAGGCTGGGCGAATACCGCTTCTTGGTCAGCTTCGACGCCACCTGCGGCCCGCGCCGGTTGCCGGTCAGCAGGTCGCGGTAGCTGTGCATCACGTCGGCATTGCTGGCGACCGCGTCGAAATTCTCATGCCAGCCGCTGGCGCAGGTGATGCCGGTGGCCTTGTTGCCCGCGGTCTCGATCGCGACGACCGGATCGCCCAGCCGGACGGTGCCGCCCAGCCTTTCGAAATGCTTCACCATCCCCGCGACCAGCCGGTTGGTGCCGCCCTTGGCCCACCACACGCCGCCGTCCTTCTCCAGCTTGTGGATCAGCGCATAGATCGAACTGGTCGACATCGGATTGCCGCCCACCAGCAGCGTATGAAAGCTCAGCGCCTCGCGCAGCTTCTCGTCCGAGATGAAGCTGGACACCATCGAATAGACCGACCGCCACGCTTGGTACTTGGCCAGCGCGGGCGCGGCCTTCAGCATCGACTTGAAGTCGAGGAACGGCACATGGCCCAGCTTCACATAGCCTTCGCGCCACACGCCTTCGGAATATTGCAGGAATTCCTCGTAGCCCGCGAGGTCGTCGGGGTTCAGCTTCGCGATCTCGCGCGCCAGTTTCGCATTGTCGTTCGAATAGTCGAAATTGGTCCCGTCCTCCCAGTTGAGGCGGTAGAACGGCGTCACCGGGACCAGCTCGACATCCTCGTCCATGTCGTGATCGGTCAGCTTCCACAATGCGCGCAGGCAATCGGGATCGGTGATGACGGTGGGTCCGGCATCGAAGGTGAAACCGTCGCGCTCCCAGAAATAGGCGCGGCCGCCGGGCTTGTCGCGCCCTTCGATCAGCGTGGTTTCTATGCCCGAGGCCTGAAGCCGGATCGCCAGTGCAAGCCCGCCGAACCCGGCGCCGATGACGGCGGCGGGACGCGGTCGGGATTTCGTTTCGGAAGTCATCGATTATCCTTGAGGAAGGGCGGAACGGAAACGCCCGCAAGCACCATGGCCGCTTTCGTTAGGGGAACAGGCGGGCGGCCCGCAAGCACGCGCGCCATGTCGGCAGGCGTGCTGCCGCCTGCATAGAAACGCTCTATCAGCCCCTCGTCGAGGCGGTAGAAACGCTGCAGCACGCGATATCGCTCGCCCGGCTGGGCGGCGCTGAACAGCAGGGCCGCCAGCAGGCGATAGAACCGCCCGCCCCGCCAATGTTCCTGCGCATACGCGCGCGAGGCGGCGGCGATGGCGGTGCCGTCCAGATCGGGCAGGGCCGCGATATGCGCGGCAAAGCGCACCGCATCGGGCAGGGAATAGCTGGTCAGCGGCTGGAACAACCCGGCGCGCACGCCCGCCAGCGCGACACCCGGCGGATGGCCGCGCCACAGCGCATCGAAATCGCCGCCGGTGACGACGGGCAGCACGCCCGTCTCCTCGCGCGAGATGTCCGTCACCTGCCAGCCGTGCGCCGCCGCATAATCCGCGATCCGCCCCGCCATCGCATCGCGGTCGAGCGCAGGGGCGTCGGCGTAATAGGTATCCTCGACGAACAAAGTGGTGGGCCCGAACGGCAGCACATAGACGAAGCGATATCCGTCATGCTGCTCTACGCTGGCATCCATCACCACCGGCCGGGTCAGCCCGTGCGGCTGTGCAAGCTCCAGCATCTGGCCGGTGAATTTCTGCCACCCGCCCTTGAGCACGCCCATGTGCGAAGGCCCGATCCCGCGCGCGTCGATCACCGCGCGTGCCGCGATCCGCGTGCCGCCCTTAAGGTCCAGCCCGGCGGCATCCAGCGCGGCCACCGGGGCGCCCGTCATCACCGCGCCATCGGGCAGCGCCGCATCGACCGCCTGCGCCAGCCGTTCCGAGGTGATCGAGCGGTAGGACGTCGGCAGCGTCCGGCGATATTCGGGAAAGGCAACCTCATAGCCCGCATCCCAGCGCGCCGCGATCAGCGGCTCGACCAGTGGGCGGTCGGCGGGGGCGATGTCGGTGGCGAAGAACGACCAGACGTGATGCCCGCCGATGGCCGGCCCGCCCTCGACCAGCGCGACCGAGACGTCGGGCCGCCGCGCCCGCAGGGCCAGCGCGATCATCGCTCCCGAAAGCCCGCCGCCGGCGATGGCGATGTCGAATTGCTGCGTACCCATTGACCGCCTGCCTACAGGCAGATCGCGCCGCCAGCCATAGCGAACTGGCCGTCGGAGCGATTGCCCTTAGGAACGGGTAGACGTTTCCGGCCTGCAAGGGGCCGGAAAAGCCGCCAGAACCCTCCGACCTGCCCGACCCGCCGACCTGCCCGAACCCGCCGACGCGTCAGAATCCAAACGTCGCCGCCACGCGCCCGCCGACCTGCTTGCTGCCGGTGTCGCCGGTGACGCCCGCCGAGACATACACCCCGTCGTTGACCCGGCCCGCAAGCGAACCGGCAAAGCCCTGCTGGCCGCCCCATGTCGCCGCCGAGACGGTCATCGACACCGACTTGCCCGGCACGATCGCGGTGCCGCCCAGCGCCATCGCCGCCGCGACCCCGCCGCTCGACCGTTCGTCCAGCTCGTCGAGGTTGAATTCCAGCGCATCGACCCGGCCGTCCAGCACGTCGACCCGTCCGGTCAGCGCCTCGAACTGCGCGTCGCTGACCGCCGCGACATATTGCATCTGGCTCGCCAGCGAAGCGACCTGCTGCCCCGATGCGAGGGCCCCGCCGCGGCCCAGCGTGCCGGTCTCGTCCACCGTCACGCTGTAAAGCGGCCCCGCCTGCGCCGCCGTGCTGGCATTGATGTCGCCGACCTTCACCGAAGACCCCGCGCCGCCCAGCGCCACCTGGTTGCCCGCGGTCGTCTTCGCCTCGTAACCCACGGCAGTGGAATTGTTGTACGCCGCCGAGGCCGAGGTCCCGATCGCCGTCGCCGCCTGACCGCTGGCCACGGCCTGCGTGCCGATCGCCGTCGCCCGCCCGCTGGAGGCATTGGCCTCATAACCGATCGCCGTGGCCAGCACCCCGGCAGCCGAAGTCCTGACACCCGCCGCAAAGGAATCGCGACCGCTGGCGCGCGTCAGCGTCCCGATGGCGGCAGAACGAAGCCCGGTCGCCTGCGCATTGAAACCCTGCGCCGCGGCATAGTCGGCTGCGGCATAGGCTCCGTTGCCGACGGCTGAACTTGATCTGCCTGCGGCAACCGCTTGATGTCCCGAAGCAGAGGCGGATGCAGCGGTCGCCTTGGCGCCAACACCCAGTGCCAAGGCGTTAGAGGCTTGGGAGATGCTATCCCTACCAACTGCGATCGAATTGAGATGCACTGCCTTTGCGTCCGCCCCGATGGCAGTGGCGTAGCCACTGTCAGCCGTTGCGCCATAGCCTGCGGCAAGCGCGAACGCCCCCTGCGCAAGGCTCATCGCGCCGAAGGCCGATGCCGTGTCGGAAGCAGAAGCCGCGCTGCCGATTGCCGTTGAAAATTGCGAGGATGCTGCGGCGGAGGACCCGAGCGCCACACCGTTGGGGCCTGCGGTCGCGCGCCGCCCTATCGCGATGCTATCGTCGTTCTGCGCCACGGAATAGGACCCTATGGCAATCGAGCCTGCTCCGGCCGCGTCGGATGAGTATCCGATTGCTGTCGCATGGTCGGCCGGGTCATCCGAATAATAGGGGGTCCTGGCATTGGCCTGTCCGCCGATCGCGATTGCGCCGGGTCCGAACGCATAGCTTTCCGTACCGAAAGCAAGGGCGTCGTCCCCGCTGGACCACGCGCCGGTACCTACGGCCACGCCCCGGTCACCCTCCGAATAGGAACTCCCGATCGCGATACCGGAATCCGCCTCGACCGCCGCCTGGAAACCGATGGCGACGGCCTGTTTATTGGCGGCATATGCCTGATGACCCATAGCCACGGACGATGCTGCGTCTGACACGGATCCGGCACCGAGCGCGATCGACCCGCCCCCTTGCGCCGAGGCCAGTTCGCCCAGGGCGATCGCATCCTCGCCCCCTGCCGTGGCACCGGCCCCTGCCGAATTGACGTCGAGATAGGTCAGGACTTGGCCGACGGTCGGATCGGCACTGCCGGTGGCGATGGCGTTTTCCAGCTGCTGCAAGGTCACAGCATCGGTCGCATCCACGCCGTCGGCAAGATTGGAAATTCGCCGCTTGATGGTGCTGCTGCCGACCGAAACGGTGAAATCAGTCAATGTGACCGAGCCGGTGCCGAGTGCAACGCTGTGCTGTGAGTAGGAGGTGGATCCGGCCCCGATCGCGACCGACCCATTTTGCAGGGCGTCCGCCCCCGCGCCGAGCGCTATCGACATGTCGCCGCTGGCATTGGACCGGCTTGTCCTGATCGATGCGCCGCTGTCGTCATAAAAGCCGCCAATCGCGATGGCGGCCTCTCCGCTGCTCGAACTGAAGCCTATAGCGACGCCGTATCGATCTGCGCTTCCACTGCCGATCGCGACGCCCGAAGACCCTGCAACGATGCCCCTGCCGATCGCAACCGAGCTGCTTCCGTTGGACTTGGCGGCACTGCCGATTGAAATGCTGTTCGAATAAACCGCCTGGGCTCCAGCGCCGACCGCAACGGACCGCGATCCCCCCGCATCGGCGCCGTCGCCGACGGCAGCAGACTGGTAACCGGCTGTAGAGCCGTTGCCAACCGCGGTGCCTTCGAAACCGGCGACTGCGCCCGCACCGCATTCCAGCCCGTCGTCGGCGGTGCCCGATATGCCGTCAGTGCCAGGACTCGCATTACACTCCGGCGTCTCATCCGCCGCCGCCATTCCCGGCGAAAGCGCACAACACGCAGCGATGGCGAGCGCGGACGCGCCCGTCAGACGAGTGACGATGAACATGGATGTACCCCCGTGCAACCGGGGCCGTCCCGACGACCCCCCCTTCGTCTGGCTAATCCGGCAACAGGCTGCTTACAATCGAAACTTTCGTGCTAGACCCTTTGGGCGCAGCCCCCGCATTCGCGGCCGGGGATCAGCGTCCCTGAAAGAACATATTGATCGTAAGCCTGCCTTGGCGGGGATCGTCCGACAGCGCCGCCGGGTCCGGGATCACGCCCGAATGCAGCACCTGTCCGCGATAGAGGATCAGCCGGTCGGGCCGCGCCTCTACCTCGTGCAGCATTTCATAGGCGTCGCTGTCGCCGTGGCAATATCGCGGCGGCGGCGGGCCGTACTCGCGTGCATCCTCCTTCAGCGCGGCGGCGAAGGCATCCATGCGTTCTGGCGTGATCGACTCGAACCCCGTGCGGCGGTGGCGGTAGAACGCGGTGCCGCCGCTTTGCGGACCGCAGAGGTAATGCATCAATGCGATAAGCCCGGGGCCGCCGTGATCGTGATGCGGCACGCGCTGGTCGGGCGAGAGATCGCCGGGCGCCCGCGTCACCAGCGAAAAGGCGGCCGCCTCGCAGTGCAGGGAGCGCTGCAGGCCGAACGCGCGGTGCATCACATCGACCAGCAGGTCGCGCCGCAGGTCAAGATAGGCGGGGTCCGCGGGTGCGCGCAGTCCCGGATAATAGGCGCCCGCCGGGGCATAATGCGCCGCCGCGCCCGCTTCGCGCAGGGCGGCAAGCTGGCCGCTGAAATCGTCGATGACGACCAGCGGCTGGCCTTCGCGGCCAAGGCGGCGCAGCTCGACTCTGGCTTTCGGGCGGGGCGTGGACATCGAATGCGGGGTGGCGAATGCGCGCGGCGCTGTCAAACCATCGGCTCCGCCGCACATCGCCCCTGCTAAACATCTCCTTTGCTGGACAGGGCGCAAGCGAGTGCGTAGAGTCGTTGCATACCCCGGGGAGCCTGCTGTGGCTGAGAGGTGGGCGTAGCGGCCCGCGACCCGTTGAACCTGAACCCGTTAGCACGGGCGGAGGGAAGGGCGTTCATGCGGACCAATCCCGCGCTCTCCCCTTCCTCCGCAAAAAAGAGGGCCAACCGCGCCCCATCGAGGAAGGAAGCTTTCAATGGCGGACATCAACAGCAAGCTGGAAATCGGCGTCACCACCGGCCCCATTCGCGGATCGAAGAAGGTGCATGTGGCTGCGAAATCGGGCAGCGGCGTGCGCGTCGCCATGCGCGAGATTTCGCTGGAAGGCGGCGAGGACCCGGTCCGCGTCTATGACACCAGCGGGCCCTATACCGACACGAACGCTACCATCGACATTCAGGCGGGCCTGCCGCAACTGCGCCGCGACTGGATCATGGGCCGCGGCGATGTCGAGGAATATGACGCGCGCGAGATCAAGCCCGAGGACAATGGCCAATTGGGCCCCGACCGCAGCGGCGGCGTGCCCCCGTTCCCCAAGGTGGTGAAGCGCCCGCTGCGCGCCAAGGCGGGCCAGAACGTCAGCCAGATGCACTATGCGCGGCAGGGCATCATCACCCCCGAAATGGAATATGTGGCCGAGCGCGAGAATCTGGGCCGCGAATACATCCGCCGCGAGATCGAGGGCAATTCGTGGGGCGCGGCGATCCCCGAATATGTCACTCCCGAATTCGTGCGTGACGAGGTTGCGCGCGGCCGCGCGATCATCCCCAACAACATCAACCATCCCGAGACCGAGCCGATGGCGATCGGTCGCAATTTCCTCGTCAAGATCAACGCCAATATCGGCAATAGCGCCGTGGCGTCCGACGTGGCGAGCGAAGTCGACAAGATGGTCTGGTCGATCCGCTGGGGCGCGGACACCGTCATGGACCTGTCGACGGGCCGCAACATCCACGACACGCGCGAATGGATCATCCGCAACTCGCCCGTGCCGATCGGCACCGTGCCGATCTATCAGGCGCTGGAAAAGGTCGGCGGCATCGCCGAAGAGCTGACGTGGGACGTCTTCCGCGACACGCTGATCGAACAGGCCGAGCAGGGCGTCGACTATTTCACCATCC